>CAZTXK010000018.1:0-17726 GCA_964617275.1 uncultured Dactylococcopsis sp.
ATTTTGAAGCAACCGGAAGTGTTAATTTTAGATGAAGCCACCAGTGCTTTGGATAGTTATTCTGAACAATTGGTGCAACAGGCGTTGGCGATGTTTCAACAAGATCGAACGGTGTTGGTGGTGGCGCATCGCTTATCCACCATTACCGGGGCAGATCAGATTTTGGTATTAGAACAGGGAGAAATTATTGAACGGGGAACCCATCAGGAATTATTGAGTCGAGGAGAACGCTATGCCCATTATTGGCAGTTGCAAGCTCAGGGAGAAGTAGCAATTAATTGAAATGAGCGCGATTATTAAGATTTTTATAAATCGGGTTCAACCCCCAGCGATCGCAACTGTGCAATTAACCTTTCATTACGCTGCTTTTCCAATGCTGCTGTCTCTTCAGGGGTAGGAATCCAATGATTTTCTGCATCATACCACCGTAACCACAGTCGTTGTATTCCTTTGTAAACCCCTTCCCAAAGACCAATTCCGATTCCAATTTCATTTAACCAGAAACGAGGTTCACTTAACTCTAATAACTGATAATGACCGCCATTTAAGGTGAAAATTCGCAACTGATCAGTGTAGCGATCAAAAACAACATAATAGGGAATCCTTAAAATCTGTTCATACACTTCCCATTTCGTTGGGGGGTTACTAACCTCTCGCAACGTTTGACCTAAATCTTCTTTTTGGGTGCCAGGTGATAATAATTCTACGACAATAAAGGGATTGACTCTTTCTTGCCAAGTGACATAACTTAACCGCAAATCTCGGTTTTCATACAAACGACTAACTCCCACGGAAGCAAACCAATCGGGGCGTTTATACCAATTTGTATGGGTGACATCATAATATAAGTTTAAGTCCGTCGCACTAAATACTTCGTCTGCTGGGTATTCCCAAGGACAAAAAGTATTATTTAATAATTCTGCCTGCAAAAAATGAAACGTATCAGGCAAACCAGAATCCTCCGGATGTTCACTGGGTAAATCATACATTGTGGGGAGGGTTTCTTTTGGCGGTTTAGGGGGATCGCTTTGATACATCATAAGCATTAATAATGAGGAGATCTATCTTTAGATTAACTAAAGTTTGATGATCATGATGGAAAAGTAGGAAAGTTGAAGATTAGCCATATCGCGCAAATCTTGATAGATCACTTGTTCTTGCCTCGTCGCCCGTTCCACAATCTGACTGGAAGCCAGTAAGTCTTTTTGGGCTAATAATTCCCAAATTTGAGGGTAAAGAGAACTAAATTTCATTAATACAATTACTTCGGCATGATTTAAGGCGGTTTCGAGTTCATTAAGATGATAAAGCGTCGGTAAAATCATTAAACGCTGCGATCGCGTGGTTAAAGGAATGCCCAATTCTGCCGCCGCTGCCATGGGAGAACATACCCCTGGAATGGTTTCCACAACTACCTTAGAATCGAATTGTTGCACGGTTTGGGCAAGGTAGGTAAAGGTACTATAAAAGCTAATATCTCCTTCACAAGCAAAGGTGACATCTTCTCCGTTTTGCAAATAAGTTAAGACGGTTTTGGCGGCAGCTTCCCACGCCTGAGTTAATTCTTTCTCATCTTGCACATAGGGAAATTTTAGCGGTAACAGCGTTTGATGAGACTGTAGCCAAGGGGTAATGATACTTTGGGCGATTCCCCGTTTCCCTCTGATTCCTTCAGGAAAGGCGACAATATTCGCGTTTTGGAGACATTTTAAGCCCTTAACGGTAATTAATTCGGGATCGCCGGTTCCGACGCTGACACCATAAAGTTTACTCACAATTAACTTACGACCGATAAGCCATCAACAACAACAGACGGGGTTTTATAAGAACCATTAATTTCTTGATCACCCCCGAGGGTAATTAAATTATTAAGGGCGGTATAAATATTCCCTGCTACCATCGTATCTTTGACACGCCCTGTAATTTCTCCATTTTGAATGCGATAGCCTAGTTCAATGTTGGCGGAAAATTCTCCTGAAAGATCCGCATCTTCTCCTAGTAGTTGATCGATCACTAACCCTTCATCGAGTTGGGAAATTAAGTCTTGTAGTTTTCCTTCTCCTGGAGCTACAATTAAATTCACTAAGCCGGGTGTAGGATAACGCCCTAAACTAGGACGAAACCCATTACCACTGGTTCCAGTTTTGAGTAAGCGTCCGATCGCGCGATCGCTGTAAAATTGTTCTAAGCGCCCTTGCTTAATTAATGTCAGTTTCTGTGTGGGCGTTGCTTCATCATCAAAGGGGCATCTTTCTGGCAATTGGGTGGGATCTTGAAAAAGGGTAATTTGGGGGGAAATCACTTGTTGGTTTAAGCATTCACTCCAAGGGGATGATCCCTCCCAGACTCGTTTGCCATTTAGCGCCGAGACTAACGTATCCCAAAATAAGGGAGCCGCTTTAGCGGTAAAAATAATGGGAACGCGCCCTTTCGGTGAAGAGACAATTTGGGAGGCAAACTTAATCCCATCTGCAATGCGTTGCTGTGTGGGGCGTAAATCTAGGGTTTCTGAGCCTTCTACCCCATCAGCAATGGTAAAAAAGTCTTCTCCCCGTACCCATTCTGCTTCGATAAAAGCACTAACATTAATGTCACTATATTGACAATCTGTCCCGCGTGTGTTAATCAGACGAGTGGTTTGCTGCTCACAGTCTAATTCGGCTTTACATAACAGGCGCGGATAAGCATCATGGAGTTGTGAAATTGCGCTTTTTCCCGTTTCCACAAGGCTTTCTCGGGGGATTTCTTTGCCCTGAGTGGGATAAACTTGTCGATGATCGGCGGTTAATTCAATGGTTTCTGGGGGATTCAATTCACATAAAGCAAGCGTTCGATTCACCAAGGTTTCTACTTCGACATCTCCATAAGCGACACTCACACTGGGAGCGCGATCGCGCCAGACTCGCAGCGCCACCCCTTCTGATTCATTAGTTTCTAACTGTTTAAGATCATTTGCCTCAAAATAAACCGCCCGAGAATGAGACACCAGTTGATACACTTCCGCCTCATCGACTCCTGCTTGTTGCGCCTTGTCTAAAATTTCTTCGGGATTGATCATGCCAATAGCCAAAATCCTGCAAATGCTTCTGAGTTGGGATCGCTTTGAATCGCGAAAAAGTGGACTCCCGCGGCTTTTTCTTTTGCTTGTTGAAAACTTTTTGCCTCTTTGAGGGTTTCAGGATTGGTAATATCAGCTAAAATCCAACATTCGCTGCTTGCCGTTTGTAAAATCAAACGCGGTAAACTTCCTTGTTGCAGTTGAATCTGCGATAACTCCATTCCAGACATCCAACCGGCAAAAGGCATAGCGCGAGGAGAAAAAATCACTAACCCTGGAATCTTCGTGTCGGGATCCAATTCAAATAAGGATAAAGGAAATCCCTCACCAAAACTAATCTCCCACTCATCCATTTCCTGAAACGATTGCGCTTCTAGGGTAACAAAGGCCCATTTATCCCCTTTATCGCCACGAATCGCATCAGGCAAAATCGCAGGATTTTCGGCAGGATATTGAACCGAGCTACTCGTAACCGCGTTTTCGTCATACCCTTCCTGTTGGGGATAAACCTGTTCTGTCCGTTCTTTGATCCATTTTTGCAGGGCATAAGTCCGCCGACTGGGCAGGGCAGTAATTCCTAAATCATCACACGCCTTGGTAATCATATTACTCATGGGACGGCGAAAGAAACGGATTTTCTTCGGGGAATGTCCAGACTGCGCGATCGCGTCATTAATCGCTTCTTCTAAGAAGATCGAATTAACACTTTTCGCCGAGCAGAACTTATTATAGCGAAATAACTGGTCGGGCGTTGTTTTTACATCCAAAGGGCTTTCGCAAATCAAAACCTCCCAGAGTTTTTTATTATTCTCATCCCGAATCGGGCGAGAATAGAAATCCAGTTCCCAAATCGTATCCATAGTGATAACCCTTTTCTTAATGTGTCAGTTTACGATCCCATTTGAGCTAAATTCCAGTCTGGGCGTAAATTTTCGGCGTGACGTAAATAGGGGTGAACAATTTCCCAGTTCGGATTAGCCGTATTCACATGAATTAAAAAGCGAATACAACGCTCTAAACTCCCTTCAACGTGCATTTGTTGTACATCTAACAAAGCAACATTGTCCCAGTTTGGACGTTCTCTAGCAATACTTGCCGGAAACGCGGCATCTAAATCTTGAGTTGTGGTGAAAATAGCACTAATAATATCTGTCGGATCGAGGTGATTCCGTTCTTCGAGTTCGTCGAGCAGTTCTGTCACTGCCTCTCGAATAGCTTCTACTGTATTATCAGAAGCTGTTGTCGCGCCGCGAATTGCTCGCACTTTCCACTCCACCACGAAGTTTCCTCCCTATGTAATGATAATTCTATAGTCAATCTGTTTAATGTTACCCCTAGTTTAAGGTCGATATAACCATAATGGCTGCCCATTTGTGGCTAGTTCAAATTCTAGCCAATCCCTTGCTGATTTCCAGGTAAGATTTGTATCAATTTGATTTTGATTGGGTAGAACCCTTTTCAGAGGAGATTTTTTCTCGCCAAAGGTGACGCATTGAGTTTTATCAGGATTGAGATCAGCCATTTCCGCAAGCCAACGCCGAGCTTCCTCTTCTGTCCCTAGTCGATCTACGACTCCCAATTGTTGAGCTTGTTCCCCAGTAAAAATGCGCCCATCAGCAAACCCATGCACTGCCTCAACACTAAGATTACGGGCTTGGGCAACGGTGTGGACAAATTGGTTATAGCTGGTGTCAATGAGGGCTTGTAAAATCTGTTTTTCTTCTTCGCTGAGTTCGCGATCAAAGGAAAGAATATCTTTGTAGGGGCCCGATTTAACCACTTGAAAGGAAACGCCTACTTTGTCGAGGAGTCGCTCTAGGTTATTCCCCCGTAAGATTACGCCAATACTACCAGTAATGGTACCGGGATTGGCGACAATTTTTTCGGCTCCCATGCCAATATAAACGCCACCTGATGCAGAAAGATTGCCAAAACTCGCCACAATTTTCATTTTTTTCTGGAGGTGTCGCAGCGCACTATAAATTTCTTGGGAGTCGCCGACAGTTCCCCCTGGAGAGTCAATGCGTAATAGTAGGGCTTTCCATTTTTGATCTTCGATGGTTTTTAGGGCTTTGAGAACCCGTTGGCGAGTTTCTGACGCGATCGCGCCTGTAATTTCAATACGAGCAATTTTTTTCCCTCTTCTTTTCCCAATCAACCAGACCATACTTTTTTCGACGCTATGCTTGAATTTTCTATTCTAACCCAAGAATTACTTTCCTGACTGGTTAATGATCCCTGAGGGTGTTGTCTGCTTTCTTAATAAAACTATACAATAATTAATAATTGTTGTTAAGCCCTATGCTTTATGGAGACTAAACTCAATCAATCGCGTTTTTCCCTCTTATTGTTTCCTTTGGTTATCATTGCGCCTTTTTTCCTCTGGGGAACGGCTATGGTAGCGATGAAAGGGGTAATTCCTGAGACAACGCCGTTATTTTTAGGGGGAATGCGCTTACTCCCTGCTGGGATTTTAGTCATCATTGCAGGAATGATCCTGAATCGTCCCCAGCCCAAGGGTTGGTTAGCATGGGGATGGATTACGCTGTTTGCCCTTGTGGATGGAGCGCTGTTTCAAGGGTTTCTAGCGGAAGGATTAGTCAAGACTGGGGCGGGGATCGGTTCGGTAATGATTGATAGTCAGCCGTTGATGATTGCGGTGTTATCCAGTCTTTTATTCGGCGATCGCGTTCGGAAAATTGGTTGGTTAGGCTTAGGATTAGGAATTATCGGGATTAGTCTCATTGGCTTACCCGAGTCATGGCTATTACAGATCCTACAGGGGAATTTTACCGGTTTAGACATTAATCTCTCTGGTTTATTCAACAATGGAGAAGGGTTAATGTTATTAGCCGCGTTATCCATGGCGGGAGGAACAATTTTAATCCGCTATGTTTGTCATCATGTTGATCCCGTGATGGCAACAGGTTGGCATTTATTATTAGGAGGGATTCCTCTCTTTTTCTTGTCTGGCGTGACGGAAAGTCAACAATGGCAGAATGTTAGTGTTGAGGGTTGGTTTGCGATTTTATATGCCACAGTTTGCGGCAGCGCGATCGCGTATGGTATTTTCTTTTATCTCGCCTCTCGTCGCAATTTAACGAGCTTTGCCTCCTTAACCTTTTTAACGCCCATTTTTGCATTATTATTCGGGAATTTGGTTTTACAAGAGCAATTAACGGCGATTCAAACCGGCGGCGTTTGCTTAACTTTAATCAGTATTTATCTAATTAATCAGCGAAAGCAATAGTCATTAGTCATTAGTCATTGGTCATTGGTCATTGGTCATTGGTAACTGGTAACTGGTAACTGGTAACTGGTCATTAGTTTACAAACAACAAAGGACGAAGGACAAAGGACAAACAACAAAGGACAATTTTAGCAATAAGACTGTAATAACTTTGCTAATTGTTGAACGGAAGCCCGAGGAGAGGGGCGAGGTAAGGGTTTTTCTTCTTCTCCCACTTGGCAGCACAAGACCGGAATTTCATATTGGTAAGCCTGAAACCAGTCATCGCGAGTGGTAATATCTCGGATTTCTAAATCAAAATCAACCGTGGTGATCTGTTCTAACTTTTCCTGAAGCCCCTCACAGAGATGACAATCGGGCTTAGAATACAAAATTAACTGCATAACTAGAATTAATTAATATCGAATGCGATCGCTGAGTTTATTAGGGACAGCGTTTTTTTCAATAAAATCAATAATTTTGCCAGCAACATCCATCTCAGTGGCACTTTCAATCCCTTCTAACCCCGGCGAAGAATTAATTTCCATAACCACTGGCCCATGATTGGCGCGTAGCATATCTACCCCGGCAACTCGTAAGCCCATGGCTTTCACCGAACGAACGGCGGTGCTTCTTTCTTCGGGGGTGAGTTTGATTTTCTCAGCTTTTCCACCGCGATGCAAATTCGACCGAAATTCCCCTTCTGCGCCTTGGCGTTTCATTGAGGCGACGACTTTTCCCCCAACCACAAAGCAGCGAATATCAGCCCCCTTGGCTTCTTTAATAAATTCTTGCACAAGGATATTTGCCTCTAACCCGCGAAACGCCTCAATAACCGATTTGGCCGCTTGATGGGTTTCTGCTAAAACTACCCCAATGCCTTGCGTTCCTTCTAAAAGTTTAATTACTAAGGGCGCACCGCCGACGGTTTCAATTAACCCATCAATGTCTTGAGTGGCATGGGCAAAACCAGTTACGGGCAATCCAATCCCCTCTCGCGCTAGAATTTGTAAGCAGCGGAGTTTGTCGCGCGATCGCGAGATAGCTTGAGACTCGTTAGCACTAAAAACTCCCATTAATTCAAATTGTCTCACCACCGCAGTGCCATAAAACGTTCTCGAAGCACCAATCCTAGGAATCACTGCATCATACTCTTCTAAAGGATTACCCTGATAAACGACGGTCGGCTTGTGAGAGGTAATATTCATATAACAGCGCAAGTAATTAATCACTCGCACCTCATGTTCCCGTTCCGTCGCCGCGTCCTTTAATCGTCTTGTGGAATAGAGAGACGCATCTTGTGAGAGAATTGCTATTTTCATCTATTCTTCTTCGCTGTAGGTTTCCATGGGTTGGCTTTGCAAATAGGATCGCCCAGCATCAATCAAAAATTGGTTTCGTACCGCTTGACGACCTAAAAGCATCCGAAATCCCATAACATCACGATTGGTTAACGTTAATTCTATCAACCATTCCCTCTCGCCTAATTTTACTACGGTTTCAATCACAGGACGTAATTGGGCAACTCCACCTGAATTACGCACATTTCGCATCTCCAACAGTTTTGCCTCAGCTTCGATAGTGATCTCAGTATTGTGTTGATAGGGATGCACCCGAAAGTAAACCCACTTCTGTTGACAGTCATACTCAATATGATAAGCATGGAGAGCCGACGATCGCGCTCCTGTATCAATTTTAGCTTTAATTTTCGGAATGTTAAGGTAGGGGAGGCTAACCACTTCTCGCCAGCCCATTAGTGGCTTCGGTGAGGATAAATTAAGACAACTGTTGCTCATTGGTGATCATTCAAATGTAATCTTGGCATTAAAAAAATGTTTCAAAATTGCAAAAATCTGCTTTAATGGTAATTAAAGCCTTGAGCGAAATCATTATTTGATCTCAATTTCTCTCTTCTGTGGGGCGACGGTGTAAGGATTTCGCTTTACACTGTCCGTAGAGAGTCTATCTACCTTATTATCTTTTTTGGTTAAAAAGATGCTTGGGCATGAATACTCATGACCCACAATTTTGTTAATAAAAGATTGAACCAAACTACCCCTTTATTTACTCCCGTTATTACTTCTCCCATCTTGAAATAACTTCTATGGCACTCGAAAATGTAGTCGGTGAAGCACCTTTACAAGAACACTTAAAAGAATTTCTGCTTGTTCTTTCTGTTTCTCTTGGCGTTGCTACGATCTCTCGTTTTTTTCCGCGATTTCGCGATATTCCCTATACCCTTCTGTTAGTCCTTGTTGGTCTATTTCTCGCTTTAATTGATATTCGTTTAATTAATGTTCCCCCTGAAGTTACCCTCTTTGTCTTTCTCCCTCCTTTATTACTAAAAACCGCATTAGACTTAAATTGGTCACTGGTAAGGGACGATATTAACATTATCTTTGTTTTTGCGGCAATGGGGGTAGTTTTGACCATTGGCGGTGTTACGCTTACCCTGACGACATTGACAGAGATTTCCCCTTTAATTGCCTTATTAGCCGGGGCAAGTCTAGCCGCCACCGCCCCCGCCCCGATTACCGCTTTATTTGGACGTTTGGGGGTGAAACAGCGATTAGTCGCGCTCACTGATGCCGAAAACCTGTTTAATGTCGCGATCGCGATCGGAGCGTTTGTCCTATTAATGGACTTACCCACAGACTTAAATTTAGCAGAAATTAACTTTTCTGGCTTACTTGTCAATGTGATCACCCTAGCTGGCATTGGCTTAGTCATGGGGGGCTTAGTCGGGTTAGCCTTTTCTTATCTCCTCCATCACTCCGACTCGCGCTTTTTAGGGCGTTCTTTGTTGCTAATTGCCTCTTATGGCACTTATTTATTTACCGAAGAATTAGGCGGATCAGGGGTAATTGCTGTCATTGTCACAGGCTTAATTGTGGGAACCTTTGGGGTTTCTGAAATGAACCCTCATAAAAAACAAGTCCTGTCAGAATTTTTAAGTTTCGTCGCCTTTCTGGTTAATTCTATTGTCTTTTTACTCATTGGCGACAAAATCAACTTTGCCCAAATCGGAGAAAACATTTATCCCATTGCCATTGCCATTGTGACTGTTTTAGCCACCCGCGCGATCGCGATTTACCTTACCAGTTACCTTGGGAACAAGTTGGAATACTGCAATATCACTTTACCCGAACAAACCGTACTTTGGTGGTCTGGATTAAGAGGATCAGTCTCAATTGCCCTTGCCTTAAGTGTTCCCATTGTTCTGGTTCAAAGCCAAACCTTAGAAGCCGTCGTTTTCGGCGTAGTTCTCTTTAACCTTCTAGTGCAAGGCTTAAGCAGTAAATGGCTCTTAAAACAGTTAGGCTTTTTATCCGATGAACGGTTACAAGAAAAATACCTACAACTTATTGCTCGCGCCGTTGCCCTCAAACAAATTCTGACTCATCTCAGCGAAGAAGAAATGACGCAACGCTGGGAAGCTGATCCCCGATTTAATCAATATCGATCCTGTGTGCAAGAAGAATTAGCGCGATTAGAAAAGCAAATTGAAGACTATACCCAGAAACATCCTTCTTTACAAAAAGTCGCTAACGAACAATTAAAACGAGAACTCATCGCCATGGAAACAGGCATTTACTCAGCCTTTGTTCAAAGCGGCTTTTTAAGTGAAGCTCCACCCCTGTTATTGCCAGAAGTTTTACAAGATCAAACCTAGCATTCATTTTCCTCTCCTTCGGGAAGGAGTGACCATTTTTGAAGAAATTGTTGGTAAGCTGAGGGCGTATGTAATCTCAAAAGTACCTCCTTTTGATTGAAGTTGCATCTTTTCTGACTCCGTAATGATTGGTTTCCTCAATGGAAGTAAAAGAACTACTCGCTCAGTACGCTAATGGACAAACTAACTTCACAGCCACGGATTTCAGTGGGGTTAATCTCTGGGGAGCGGATTTAATTGGCATTCATTTTGAGCGCTGTCGATTGCAAGCAGCAATTCTAACCTTTGCTTACCTCAATCAAGCCTACTTTGAAGAATCTGATCTCACAGGGATTAAACTAAGTGGGGCTAATCTCAACCAAGCAACCTTCAAACAATCCTCCCTTTATAGTGCGGATCTCCACGGAGCAAGTTTACAAAAAGCTAATCTCAAAGGAGCAAACTTTAATTATGCCAATTTAGTTGACGCTAACCTAGCTGAAGCCGACTTACGAGAAGCCAATCTAAGCCATGCTAATTTAAGCGGTGCTTGTTTACGCTTTGCCAACTTACGAGAAGAAAGCCGTAAAATCGCGAGCTTGCAGAGCGCAAATCTAGAAAAAATTGATTTACAAGGAGCAAATTTAAGAAATGCGGATCTGCGCCAAGTGAAATTACAAGGAGCAAACCTAAAAAATGCTATTTTGCGAGGCGTTGATTTACGAGGCGCGGATATGACTGAAGCCAACCTAGAAGAAGCCATTTTAAGTGATGCTCAACTCGATCAAGTGTCGTTAGATGGAGCCAACCTAAAAAAAGCCCTTTTAGAACGATCGCGCTTAGTTGGGGCTTCTCTAATAGGCGCCAATTTAGAAGATGCGATTCTCAAAGAAGCCAAACTGATGAAAGGAAACTTAAAAGAGGCTAACCTCCATCTCGCCAGACTCCATGGTGCAGACTTACATCGCTGTAACTTAAGCGGCGCTAACCTCAACCAAGCGATTCTCATTGGCGCTAATTTAGTCCGAGCAAACCTTCTTAATACCGATGTTAGCGAAGCCAACCTCCTGCGAGCGGAACTAAGTAGCGTCGATTTAAATCAACTTAATTTACAGGGGGCGACCATGCCCGATGGTCGGATTCATAGTTAAGGACTATGTTAGGATTAAATTCAGGGATTCTACTGAGCATTGAACGTAAAAAGAATTTCTCATCAATTCCGTCGAGCTTCCTAATTAATTTTCAAACTTCTCTGTAAGGAGGAATTGTCCATGTTTTCTGTTTCCCCATCTTCAACTCATTCCCTGGATCAACAACAAAAGTCAATCATGATGAAAAAGTTGTTATTTGCGGTATCTAGAAATTACTGGGAAAATGATCACATCATCCTTTCTCAAACCAAAGTTGAGGAGTTAGTGATGGAACTTTATGAGTCTCAACCCACCTTGTCATCAGTTCAAGATAAACTAAGGGAAGTTGTCGATGGTTTGAACAAACGAGAAAAATATTACCCGATCTCAGAATTACTCATGAAAAAAATTAGTAAGCTCTATGGCGGGTCATCAGATGACTCAGCAGAAACTTCATTTACGCCTGTTGAAAATCAGGGAATAGCCATGCTTGCTCCCACCACGATTAATAACATTATTCCTAACATTATTGAAAGCTTTGAGCAAGATCAAAATTCTCAGCGAATTCATAAAATGCTGTTTGCACTATATGCAAGGCGTTGGGAAAATTCACCTCAAGTTTTGCTTAATTATCCGCTTAGTTATTTAATTAAAGAAGTTTATCGTCTATATTCTCATATTGAGGAAGTTAGTATTAATTTACTAAAAATTGTTAAAGGCTTAAATAAACAAGGAATTTACTCAGAAGTTGCTCAAACCATCATTACCGGGCTAGCACAGCTTTATCAAGAAGAAACCAGTGTTGAACAACTAAAATCTTTAGTTCAGGCTTCTCATGCTACCGTCCAACAAGCTAAAACCCATCCCACTCATACGAAGTTTAGCGAGAAAGTCAAAACGGGGACTAGAAAGCATAATTTTAAATATCATCCCTATGAAGTGAGAAGACAACTCATGAAAACCGCTAACCCGTTACAAGTTAAAATCCTCTTGTACTATTTACTGAATCCTGAAAAAAATAACGAGGAAGTCATTAACGGTTTATTTCTAAAAACCTATGATTTAGATACCATGCTTTTGCAGGCGGTACAACATTATAAAACTTTAGCTGAACTACAAAGACGCTTAGAAACAACGGCTTTAGATTTTTCTTCCCATACTCATCAAACACTTAACGAGGTTAATGAAAAATTAAAGGTGGCAACAGCAATTATTATGTCCCTAAAACCTCTATATGAAACGAATTAAACGAATTTAACATGGATGCTGATGAACTATTAAATGCTTACTTAGAAGGAAATAAACATTTCAGTGGTGAGAGTTTAGAGGGGATAGATTTATCTCATGCTGATCTAGCTGAAATTAACTTCTCCCAAGCTAATTTAGAAAAAGCAGTTTTAATTTTTACAAAGCTAACTCGTGCGAATCTAGCTCAAATTTATGGTGTCAAAGCGCAACTTAGCGGTGCTAATTTAAGCGAAACTAATCTTGAGTTAGCTAATCTCCAGCAAGCTGATTTCCACGGGGCGATTTTAGAAAAAGCGAATTTAGTTAATGCTAACTTAAGTTCTGCTTTCTTGATAGATAGTAACTTGATGAAAGCTAACTTACAAGGAACTAATTTAACAGGAGCCGATTTGACGGGAGCTTGTTTATTTGGGGCAGTGTTAATATCAACAGAGGGAGAAAAAGGACAAAACGAGCCAACGAAACTGAAACAAGTCGTTTTCGAGCGAACCGATTTAGAGGGAGTTTGTTTCGATAAATTAGATTTAACTGAAGCGACTTTAATGGCTGCTAACTTAGCTCGCTCTAGTTTAAGACAAACCAATTTAGAGGAAGCAAATTTAAGAGAAACTAATTTAATTAGCGCGAATTTAAGTGGCGCAAATTTAAGAAACGCCAACTTAAGAGATGCTAATCTAAGGAAAGCCAGTTTAGAAGGCGCGGATTTGACAGGAGCCGACTTAACAGGTGCTGACTTGAAGGAAGCAAATTTATTGGAAGCGATTCTGAATGAAGCTAATTTTTCTCAGGTGAATCTTCACCAAGCAACCATGGTCGCTTGTAGCTTAAAATCTGCGAATTTAACTGGAGTTGATTTAACAGAGGCGAATTTAACTCGGGCGAATTTAACTCGGGCGAATTTAACTAATGCTCATCTTAATCATACGGATTTAACAGGGGCTGATCTAAATCATACCAACTGGACAAATGTTAATTTAGAAGACTTAACGCTCCCCTTCCTTAAAGATTAATGATGAGTAGGGGCGAACGGCCGTTCGCCCCTACCAATGACTAATTGGTATTACCATAACGCCCGTTTCCCATTGGGTAAAATTGTCGCCCAATTGGTTTTCGCCTGTTTTAACTGTTCTTCACTAATTTTGGCGTTGGTTAAATTCGCCCCAGACAAATCTGCTTCCGTGAGATTTGCCTCTTGGAAATTTGCCAAGGTTAAATCGGCTTTTCGTAAATCCGCCTTATTTAAGTCCGCCAGACGAAAAAAAGCATTGCTTAACTTCGCCTCTCGCAAAATCACCCGCCGTAAAATCCCTTTCGCAAAATCTGCCTCTCTTAAATCCGCCTTGTAAAAATTAGTCTGCATTAAATTCGCCTCACGGAAAATGCTTTTCCTTAAGTTAGCTTCCTCCAGTTGCAGACGATATAAATCTACCTGAGAAAAATCTCGCCTTCCTTTCTGATATTGATTAATGACTTCTTCGGCGGTTAGCTTACGAGAACCTGTTGCCTGACTCCTTCCTCCTGTGGCTCTTCCTCCCGTTTTACGCCCCCCTTGACTCATATCTTGATTTTGACTAGTGGGCAACCCCATACGAGTGCGACGCTGACGAATGGACTCGGCGAGTTGAGATGTCTTACTAGAATAGTGAGGTTGATCTTGTGTTTCCTTTGGTTTCGCTAAAACAGTTCGTTTCACTAATCCTTGCGAGAGACTCTCTTCATAAGCCTCCATTTCCAAGGCATCTAAAACCGCTTGCGCCGACTGATACCGATCGCGCACCGCCATTTCCAACATTTTCCCCAATACCTTTTTCAGGTGGCTACTGGTATGAACATACTGTTCCCAATCCAATCCCCCGGTGCGAGAATTGTAACCGATATCTTTTGGAGATTTCCCTGTTAGCAGGTAAATACAACTTGCCCCTAAACTATAAATATCACTGGCATAAGTGGGACGCATCGCCATTTGTTCAGGAGGAGAATAACCGGGAGTTCCCACGGCAAAAGACGTGAGGGGATCTTCGCCAGATAAATCCGCCGCCATTTCCTCATTCACCCGATTTTTAACCGCCCCAAAATCAATTAACACCAGCTTTTTATCCATGTCTCGTCGAATGATATTCGCCGGTTTAATATCCCGATGAATCACTTTTTCCGAGTGAATATAATCAAATAACGGTAAAATCTCGGTTAAAAATTGACGCACTGCCGCTTCACTAAAGGGGCCATTGTCCTTCACTTCTTTCTGTAAATTTGACCCTTTGACAAAATCTTGCACTAAGAAGAACTGTTCTTTTTCCTCAAAATAATCCAATAGACGGGGAATTTGGGGATGATTTCCGAGTTTTCCCAATGTCTCTGCTTCTCGATGAAATAAATCTCGCGCCATCTTCAAAAAGCTACTGCTAGTGTTGGCTGGGCGCAATTGTTTAACCACACAAATTGGATTTCCGGGTAAACTCGTATCCACTGCCAAAAACGTTGCCCCAAAGCCCCCTTGACCAAGGGTTTTTCCCACCATATAGCGACCATTGAGCTTTAAGTCACTACTACAGGATTGACAAGTTCTAACATTATTGGGATTTTTGGGTTGAGGGCAAGACGGATTCAAGCAGTAAATCATCTTGTAAATTTCAAGGATAAGGTTTGCAAAATTATTCTAGGATCAAGGAAAATCAATGAGATTTGGTTCTATTTTGTTGCTTAAATCACTTTAAATAAAGATTTGAGTTAACAGGCATATATCTATAGGATACCTCAAACATTTAGAAAAAATGGCATATCTGAGGGTATAATCTTGGCTCAGATCATGTCACAATACTAAAAAGCTGAGTCTAAACTGGTACACCCATATAAAGCAAGTCCATGCGCGTCTCTCTAAACTGGTTGCAAGAATTTGTCGAGATTGATCTCACCCCAGAGGAGTTAGGGGAAATTTTAACCATTGCTGGGTTTGAAGTGGAAGAAATTGAACACCGTCGCACTTTTGCAGAAGGGGTTGTGGTGGGAAAAGTCTTGGAAAAGAATCCCCATCCCAATGCTGATAAACTCAGTGTCTGCAAAGTGGAGATTGGCGACGGTGAACCGAAAAACATTGTCTGTGGGGCGGCGAATGTGCGCCCTGAGATTTATGTTCCTGTGGCAACGGTGGGGAGTTATCTCCCTGTCAAAGACCTCAAAATTAAACGCAGTAAACTGCGAGGCGTTCAATCTGAGGGGATGATCTGTTCTCTTGCCGAATTAGGGCTAGAAAAGGAGTCTGAGGGCATTTACATTTTTAGTGAGGAAAATCTGACCCTTGGGGAACCGGTTTATCCGCTTCTGGGGTTAGATGATGTGGTTCTAGACTTGACAACAACGGCAAATCGTGCTGATGCCCTAAGTTTAGTGGGGGTAGCGCGAGAAGTGGCTGCGTTAACAGGAGTTCCCTTAAAACTTCCCGAAACCTCGGATATAGATTTATCGGAAAAAAATCAGACGCTACAAGTGAGTGTCACTGAGACGACGGCTTGTCCGGCTTATATTGGCACTGAAATTACTAACTTAAAAATTGCTCCCTCGCCGCAATGGTTACAACGTCGCTTACAAGCGGCAGGCGTGCGTCCGATTAATAATGTGGTTGATATTACCAATTATGTTCTCTTGGAATGGGGCCAACCGTTACACGCTTTTGACAGGGAACGCTTACAAAAGGTTGCAACCAGCAATGAGTTAACCCTTGGGGTGCGACTGGCAACGGAGAAGGAAAGTCTAACCACCTTAGATGGACAAACTCGTCAACTGCATCCTGAAAACCTGCTGATTACAGCAAATGATGTGCCTGTGGCATTAGCAGGGGTAATGGGAGGAGAAGAGACAGAAGTTTATGACCAAACTGAGAATATTATTTTAGAAGCGGCGTTATTTGAACCCGTGGCGGTGAGACGTTCGGCAAGGGCGCAAGGATTGCGGACTGAGGCTTCGACTCGCTATGAACGGGGAGTGAACCAAGCAGAGTTAGAAAAGGCTTTACAACGCGCGATCGCGCTTTTGGTAGAATTAGCCCAAGGCAACCCCACTCAACAAGCCATTGCCGATACTCGCCCCTCTCCCGACCAATGGTATCGTAAACATAATCTACGCTTAGACCGCATTCATCATGTCTTAGGGGAGGTCAATAACCGTGAAGATGGCAAACTCACCCCTGAAGATGTGGAACGCACCCTCACTGCTTTAGGCTGTGAATTAACCCGTAACCGTGAGCAAGCAATTAGCTGGACAGTGACAGTTCCCGCTTACCGCTACCATGATTTAGAACGAGAAATTGATCTCATCGAAGAAGTTGCCCGTCTCTACGGCTATGACTACTTCTGCGATACCCTTCCCGCAAGTACCCAACCCGGTTATCTCTCCTCGCGACAACAGAACAAAAATCGGATTCGAGAAGCCTTACGGGCGGTGGGATTAACAGAAGTTCTCCATTACTCCCTAGTGAAACCAGAAGGAAATGCCGTTACTCTGGCTAATCCCCTATTTAAGGAATATTCAGCACTGCGAACGGAACTCCTCAGTGGACTAATTAACGCCTTTTCCTATAACCTCGCCCGAGGGAATGGGGCGTTAAATGCCTTTGAAATGGGCAGACGCTTCTGGAATACTGACAGTGGAATGGGCGAAGCTGACACCCTTGCTGGCATTATGGGCGGTGAAATGTTCCCCCAAGGGCGATGGGTGAATTCAGGGCAAGGACAGCCCATGAGTTGGTATCAAGCTAAAGGATTATTAGA
The DNA here is from genome assembly GCA_964617275.1 of uncultured Dactylococcopsis sp. Classification (GTDB taxonomy): domain Bacteria; phylum Cyanobacteriota; class Cyanobacteriia; order Cyanobacteriales; family Rubidibacteraceae; genus Halothece. Next base: position 17,081 of record CAZTXK010000018.1, read on the forward strand.
CGCTGCCTTTACTCGTTTAGGCTTAAGCGTCACCTATCAAGCTACTGAAGAAGACTCACGGCTGCATCCTGGACGCACTGCAATTTTATCTTTAGAGAAGCAACGATTAGGGATTTTTGGACAATTGCATCCCCAATTCCGACAGGAGAATGATCTTCGGGAAGCGGTTTATGTGTTTAGTTTTGACTTGGAAATATTATTAAACGCCCTCGCCGAGAAAAATGTCTCGCAATCGCGGTTTTCTCCCTTCTCGACTTATCCTGCTGTTGCCAGAGATATGGCATTATATGCCCCCATTGATTTGCCTGTCGCTGACTTAATTCAAGTGATGGAAAAAGCGGGGGGAAATCTGCTGCAAAAGGTGGAGCTATTTGATGAATATCGCGGCGAAAATGTCCCCGATGGACAACGGAGTTTAGCGTTTAGTTTAACCTATCAATCGCGCGATCGGACTTTAACGGATGAAGAAGTTGAGCCGTCTTTAGAGAAAGTTCGCAAAGCCTTAAGCCAAGAGTTTACCGTTACTTTAAGGAGTTAAAATCATGCCCAAATATGTGATGTGGGGAAGCTATTGCGATAACGTCGAAGAAAAACGCGCCCCGTTTCGCCAAGCCCATTTAGACGGCTTAAAAGCGCAAAAAGAAGA
>CAZTXK010000019.1:0-10287 GCA_964617275.1 uncultured Dactylococcopsis sp.
AGCAGGATTCAGGTTCATTAGCTTTAGAAGCTTGTTGCTTCTTTCCTAACGCTCAGCATGCACGTAATCAATAAAGTGAAATTGGGGTTCCAATCGATATCGCAACCATCCCCAGCCTATAGCACTCAAGAGCGCGATCGCGCCTAGTGGCAATCCCACTTGCAACCGAGACGCATCCGGTAATAAGGCAATAATCAGAACCAGGATAGCAGTACCAACCACTGTCCCAATCTGCAACTGATGAATCCGTCTGAGTGCCCCCTGGCAACTCTGGCAGTTTTGGGTATGTTGGCGATATCGATCCAGTAAGACATCCCGTCGCGTTTCTATCCCAGAGGGGTCAGGCACTGCATTTCCCACTCCTTGCCAAGGGAGTTGGCTTTGGCAGTATTTCTCGAACCATTTTCGGAAGGTGATCACCAAGCGATCAGCATTAGTAGGCATGCTATAAGCTGTTTTCCAATTGCCCGTTTCAGCAAGCGCCGCTTCTTGACAGTGCAATAAGATCATATCCCCATCCAGCACTTGATGGCGGATCCGAATATGTTCCCACCAACGAGGGGTTAAATAATGGGCTCGTAACGCAAAATTGCGAGCGAATTGGGCAACAATGCGCGATTTTCCCGGAGCAACCGGGAGACAGTAAGTAATTAATCCAATGCGCTTGTCTGCGCTTCCCAAGGTTAAATCATACTCTAGCCGACAGGGCGGCTCAAAGGTGATTGTTGTGGGGAAGTTACGCTTCACTTCTGCAATCATCCGTTCTGGCGTGAATTCAGTAATTTCCATAGGCAGACTGCTAGCGCGATCGCGATTCCCTTGCACGCCGTGATGAGCAAACGGAACATGACTGGGATCAGCAACGTTTTCCACCAATGTTTGCCAATCATAAGGCAAATCCCGCATATAAGAAGACCAAACAAAGCCCTGAGACGCGTCAATTTTGGGTGAAAGAGGCAGCGGTGTCTCTTTTGCTAGTTCTGATGTGTCAGGATCAAGCCAAACCCAGAACAAGTCATTGGCTTCGCAAGTGGGTAATGCTATTGCTTTGATTTGATCCTGATTGTTTTCGAGCAACTGGGAATTTTCAGCTTGCGGAATTTTGCAACAAGCGCCATTAGCATCAAATTGCCAACCATGATAGCAACATTCGAGATGCCCACTTTTATCATCAATACGCCCTTCACTTAAGGGAGCCAAACGGTGCGGGCAACGATCAATAAACGCACAGTAATGCGAACTAGTACTCGGTTTCCAAATGACTAAAGGCAACCCTAATAGCCTAGCCGATATCGGACGATCTGATACCAAATCTGCTAAGGGGAGAATCGGATACCAATGCTGAAAAAAGTTGAACGTAGGCGACATTAATAAGTATAGATAATAGCTGCTTGACTTTTCATTTTATATCATTGAACCTTTCTGGCTTGTTGTTTTAATTTTACCAATTGCAGTGAGCTAAACTAGAGACAGTATTTCAACTCAACTGCTAACGCCATTCCCGATGCCCTGAATCTTTACAGTAAGATTAAAAACGACAATTAAAAGGCTAGCGTAAAGTTTGCTTTTTTAGAAAGTATCATGACAACAACTGCACTTCAGCAACAACTTCCTCCCGGTCCCAAAACCCCGACATTTATCCAACTCCTACAATGGATTAGCGATCCCCTAAAGCTCATGGAAACCTCTCAAGCCACTTATGGTGATCCCTTTACTGCTGAATTTCGCAAAGACCGTCCCTTTGTTTTTATTTCTAATCCTGATACGATACAAGAAATTTTAAGTCAAGATCAAAAACATTTTTATAGTGGTAAAGGGAACGATATTTTACTACCAATTGTCGGAGAACATTCAATTTTACTCAGTGAGGGCAACACTCATTCTCGGCAGCGAAAATTAATGTTTCCCCCCTTTCATGGAGAAAAGATCAATTATTACGGAAACGTCATCGCAAAAATTACGGAAAAAGTTGCTGAAACTTGGACAAACGAGCAACCTTTTTCCCTTCGCCCCTCCATGCAAGAAATCACCTTAGAAGTCATTATGCAGACAGTTTTTGGCATTTCCGAGGGGGAACGCCATAGACAATTAAAAACTCGCCTCATGAAGTCCCTAGACTTAGCAGGGGGGTCGGTCCTACGCTCCAGTTTACTCTTTTTACCGGCATTACATCAAGATTTTCCAGGAAGCCCTTGGCGCAATTTTTTACAACGCCAGCAGTCAATTAATGATTTATTACAGCTTGAAATTGACGAACGACGGAATAGTAGCGAAGAAGGGGGAAATGATGTTCTCAGCTTATTAATGTCAGCGCGAGACGAACAGGGAAACCCCATGAGTGACGAAGAATTACGCAATCAGTTAATAACGCTTCTATTTGCTGGACATGAAACCACCGCAACCGCTTTAGCTTGGGCTTTTTATTGGATTTATAAGTTTCCTAAAGTGCGAGACCAATTATTAGCAGAATTAGATGATATTTCTGATACCAGTAATATTAAAGAACTGAACCAATTGCCTTATTTTGATGCTGTCTGTAAGGAAATTTTACGGATCTATCCCGTTGCGATTATGACTTTTCCTCGCATTACTAAAGATACTCTCGTCATTGGCAATTATGAATATCCCCCCGATACAATTATTGCTCCTTGTATTTATCTTTTACACCACCGTGAAGAGATTTATCCTAATTCCAAAGAATTTCGACCTGAGCGTTTCTTAGAACGAGAGTTTAGTTCCTATGAATTTATGCCCTTTGGCGGGGGCAGTCGTCGTTGTATTGGCGATGTCTTTGCCCAAATGGAAATGAAAATTGTCATTGCTACAGTCCTGAAAAAATATCAGTTAGCCTTAGCAGAAGAGAAACCAGTTAAGCCTATAAGAAGAGGGGTAACTGTTGCCCCTGCTGGCGGCATAAAGATGAAGATTGATCACTAACCCCCGTTTTTTTTTAAGAGATTTACTCTTTGCTTAAATGAATTTAATTGTTATTCTGATAATTTCTGATGACAAAAACTACCTCGGTTCAACAAAAACTTCCCCCCAGTCCAAAAACACCTAGTTTGGTGCAACTTTTACAATGGGCAACTGATCCCATCAAGTTATTAGAAAAGTCAGCTAGGCAATATGGTGATTCTTTTACTTTAGAGTTTTATCAAGGAGAGCCCAACATTTTTGTCTCTAATCCTGATATTATAAGAGAAATTTTTAGCCAAGATACCAACAATTTTGATGCTGGTAAAGGGAATTATGTTTTATTACCGCTTTTGGGAAAACATTCGACTTTATTAAGTGATGGTAAATCTCACTCTCGACAGCGTAAGTTGCTTTTTCCTCCGTTTCATGGGGAAAAAATTCGTCACTATGGGGAAAAAATGGCGACTATTACGGAAGAAGTTGCCAAAATTTGGGAAAATGGTCAGCCTTTTTGTATGCGTTCGGCCATGCAACAGATTACATTAGAAGTGATCATGCAGACGGTTTTTGGTATTTCTGATTTTGAGCGTAAAGCCCAGTTAAAAGCCCGTTTAGTTAAATCACTAGAATTGGTAACGGGATCAGTTCTACAGTCAAGTTTACTCTTTTTTCCAGTTTTACAAAAGGATATTCCCGCAAGTCCTTGGCGCGTTTTTTTGCAACGGCAAAAAGTAATTCATCAATTATTACAAGCTGAACTTGAACAACGGCGAAATCATGAAAAAGAGAAGGATAAAACAGTTCTCAGTTTATTAATGCAAGCTGAAGATGAAGAAGGAAACCCCATGAGTGATGAAGAATTACGAGATCAGTTGATGACACTGTTGCTTGCAGGGCATGAAACCACTGCAACAGCTTTAACTTGGGCATTTTACTGGATTCATAAGTTTCCTAAGGTGCGAGAAAAGTTACTAACAGAATTAGCAAATATTTCTAATCCCAGTGATATTAAAGCACTTAATCAATTACCTTATTTTAATGCTGTTTGTAATGAAACGTTGCGAATTTATCCCGTTACATTAATGACCTCTCCTCGCATTACGAAATCGACTCTGGAAATTGGAAATCATCAATATCCACCTGAGACAATTTTTGCCCCCTGTGTTTATCTTTTACATCATCGAGAAGATCTTTATCCCCATTCCCAACAATTTCGACCAGAACGTTTTTTAGAACGGGAATTTACCCCTTATGAATTTATTCCCTTTGGGGGAGGAAGTCGGCGGTGTATTGGGGATGCATTTGCCTCCATGGAGATGAAAATTGTCATTGCTACGGTTTTGAAAAACTATCAATTAACCTTAATTAATACGAAGCCTGTCAAGCCAGTGCGAAGAGGTGTAACCCTAGCACCCGCAAAATCAATCAAAATGAGAATTGACCGCTAGCAATTGCTACTAACTATTGCCACCACTATTAATCAGTAATTAAATAATATAAAAGTTAACCCCTTTTTCTTGAAAAATAGATTTACTTTTTGCTTAAATGAATTTGACCGTTATTCTGATTTTTTAATGACAAAAACCAATTCCCCTGCACAACAACTTCCCCCCGGTCCCAATACCTCTTCTCTGAGAAATGTAATTCAATGGGCAACTGATCCCATTACGTTTTTAGAGAAATCTACGACACAATATGGTGATCTATTTAGCTTAAAGCTTTATCAAGGAAAAACTTATGTTTTTACCTCAAACCCTGAAGTTATACAAGAAATTTTGAGTAAAGATATTAATAATTTTGATGCAGGAAGAGGAAACCAAGCGTTATTACCTTTGGTGGGACAATATTCCACTTTGTTAATTGATGGCAAACTTCATTCTCGGCAACGAAAGTTAAATTTTCCCCCATTTCATGGTGAAAAAATTCGGGGTTATGGGAAAAAAATGGCAGAGATTACGGAAGAAGTAGCCAAACCATGGGAAGATGGCAAAGCGTTTTCGCTACGTTCTTCCATGCAAGAAATTACTCTAGAAGTGATTATGCAAACCGTATTTGGAATTTCTGATTTTGAGCGTAAAGCCCAATTAAAAGACCGCTTGGTAAATACTCTAGAATTAGTTTTATCTTCAGTTTTACGATCAACGTTATTATTTTTTCCGATTTTACAACAAGATTTTCCCGGAAGTCCTTGGCGTACTTTCCTCAAGAATAAAAGAGTTATCAACGAGTTATTACAAGCAGAAATTGAAGAACGGCGCAATAGCAGCGAAAAAGATGATAACAATATTCTCAGTTTATTGATGCTTGCTGAAGATGAAGATGGCAATTCCATGAGTGATGAGGAATTGCAAGATCAGTTGATGACACTTTTAGTCGCCGGACATGAAACCACAGCAACGGCTTTAACTTGGGCATTTTATTGGCTACATTATTTCCCTGAAATGCGAGATAAGCTATTGGCAGAATTAGAAACAATTTCTGATCCCAGTGATATTAAAACTCTCAATCAGTTGCCCTACTTAGATGCTGTTTGTAAGGAAACCTTACGCATTTATCCGGTTACCATTATTACTTCTCCTCGGATTACTAAAACAACTACTAAAATTGGAGATTATGAATACCCACCGGAAACATTTTTAGCGCCTTCTATGTACCTTTTACACCAGCGAGAAGACCTTTATCCCAATCCCAAACAATTCCAACCTGAACGTTTTCTAGAAAAGAAATTTAATCAGTATGAATTTATGCCTTTTGGTGGAGGCAATCGCCGTTGTATTGGGGATGCGTTTGCACCGATGGAAATCAAAGTAGTTCTCGCTACGGTCTTGAAAAAATATCCCCTAGCTTTAACAGAAAAGACAGTAACAACACCGGCGCGAAGAGGAATTACCCTAGCCCCAAATCAAACAATTAAAATGAAGGTTACAAGTTAGTTATTTGTCCTTTGTCCTTCGTCCTTTGTAACCCAATGACTATTTAATATTAATGCTACATATCATGGTTATGACTGTCCATATCTCCCGATGAATTATCTTCTTCCCCGATATTGAGTTCAATGACGGTCATATTGCTGTTGCCGATACTAACGATGCCCATAGTCACTTGACCAATAGAGAGAATGCCCATAGAAACTAAACCGACCGAGAAAATGCCCATGGGAATTAAGCCAATGGAAATCAGACCATGAGGTACAGCGCCGATGGAGATTAAGCCATGAGGAGAAATGCCAATACACAAGATACCATCATGAGGGGCAACGCCAAAATTAATGAGTTTTTGCTTTTTTAGAAAAGATTTCATCGCTGATATGTTATGTCTAGGATAAGCCCCATAAACTATATTCGAGGGTTGGCATCTTTGTCAAAAGACAGGCTGTCGAACTTTAATTTAATCTTTACGAATGACGCAATTAGTTCCCAGTATTCAAACCCATCCTTGGCAACAAACTTTTGAGTTGATTACTAATCCGATTCGCTTTTTTGACAAGTATCAAGCTCGTTATGGTGATATTTTTTCCGCAAAAATTTTAGGAGTTAATTCTCCTCCTGTTTATTTTATGGGTGATCCTGATGCGGTGGAAACAATTTTTACGGCTCCCTCTGATACATTTGAGTTAGGAAAAGTTGCCCATGTTTTTCGTCCCTTTGCTGGTGATAAGTCTCTCATTATGCTGAATGGCGAGGAACATTCACGGCAACGGAAGTTGTTAATGCCGCCGCTACATGGCAAACGGATGCACTTTTATCAAGAAGTGATTTGTGAGTTAACTCGCGAAGAATTTCCAAAAATTCCTAAAAATAAGCCTTTTGCTATTCGTGATTTAATGGCTGAGATTACTTTAAAAGTTATTTTACGAGTCGTTTTTGGTTTAAAGCCAGGACAACGTTGCGACAAATTACAGCAATTAATTACTGAGGTTTTAGAGGCAATTACGAATCCTTTGTATTCTACTTTGTTTTTCTTTCCGCAATTACAGATTGATTGGGGCAAATATAGCCCTTGGGGAAATTTTATTAGAAAACAAAGCGCGATCGATGAATTAATTTATGCGGAAATTCAGGAACGCCGTCAACAAGATTATTCCCAACAAACGGACATTTTAAGTTTGCTATTATCCGCAGAAGATGAAGCCGGCTATCAAATGAGTGATCAAGAGTTACGAGATCAATTAATTACCTTACTATTCTTAGGTCACGAAACCACTGCTTCTTCTCTGGCTTGGATGTTTTATTGGGTCTATTCCTCGCCGCGGGTTTGGGAAAAGCTGAAAACAGAGATAACCGCTTTAGGGAATGATCCTGCTCCCGAATCCTTAATTAAGTTACCCTATCTTGATGCGATTTGTAAAGAAACACTGAGACTCTATCCTATTGCGTTAATTTCTCAACCGCGAATGGTCAAGGAAACAATTATGATTAATGGTGCGTCATATTCTCCAGAGTCGATTTTAGTGCCTTGTATCTATGTTGCCCATCATCGTGAAAATTTGTTTCCTAATTCCCATGAATTTTTCCCAGAAAGATTTTTAGAGAATCAATTTACAGCTTATGAATATTTTCCTTTTGGTGGTGGAAGTCGGGCTTGTATTGGGGCAGCTTTTTCTCTCTATGAAATGAAGTTAGTGTTTGGGACGATTTTTGCAAGTTTAGATTTAGAATTATCTCGCAAGCAAACGATTAAACCGATTCGGAGAGGAATTACAATTGTCCCTTCGGGAGGAGTTAATTTGGTTCAAAATTCATAAATTATTCACGATTGTTTTCAGAATTAAAGTTCAGAATTTAATGGTGACAGTTAATAAAGTATCACGAAAACCTTGGTGCAACCTCGATCAAAAACGACAAAATGAATTAAGATATTACTAAACAAGAGATGCAGGATTAGTGGAGATAATTATGAAATCCTTATTACGTTGGAGCGTTCGTCTAGGCGTATTTAGCAGTGCTGTAGCTGGCTTTTTGGTGAGCATTGTTCCTAACAGTATCGCGCTTCCCCAAGAACAAATTGTTCAGAAACTTCAGCAAGTTCCTGTTTTTACCATTGCTGATGAAAACGGTGCGCCTTTAGTTGCCTCTGGCGATAATGATAGTCGGGTAACAGGGGTATTTATGAGTCAACAAGATGCCAAAGAGTTTGTTGATCGTCTTAAAAATGAAAATCCTGATTTAGGTCAACAAGTGCAAGTCATTGCGCTTTCTTTAGGAGAAGTTTATCAGTTAGAGCAACAGCAAGAAAATCAGCAACAAGAAGGGGACAGCTTGAATTTTGCTTATGTTCCGATGGAGGAACAAGTAGAATCGGCACTTTCTGTTCTAAAAGCACAAGGTGAACAGGTGGAAAATTTCCAAGGTGTTCCTTTGTTTATTGCCCGTAGTAGTCAAGAGGAAGGCTATTTAACGGTTGAACAAAATGGAGAACAAATGATTCCGTTATTCTTTGAAAAACAACAGTTAGAAGGAATGCTCAATCAATTTAAACAAAGCCAGCCTGAAAAGGCAAACTCAGTCAAAATTGATGTCATTACTTTAGAAGGGATGGTACAAACCTTAGAAGAACAAGATGACCAGCAGTTAAAACAAATTGTGTTAGTGCCTTCCCAAGAATCAATGCGGTTTATTCAGTCAATTCAACAACAGCGACAGCAGCAGCAACAATAACGGATGGTTTCTGGTCTGGAATTAGCTCATTGGCGTGAAAAAAGTCGTCAGGTTGCCGTGGCACACTCCATTTCTCCGCAAGAGGTGGATTGGCTGTTACAGGCTTTGACAGGGCTAACGCCTTTGAGTTTACGACTGGAAACTTATAAGATGCGTTCTGAAATTCCTTTACAAGGGGGTTGGGAGAAGTTAAGGCAACTTTGGGAAAAACGCTTGCAACAGCGTGTTCCTGTCCAGTATTTAGTGGGAGAAACTCCGTGGCGAGATTTGCAGTTAAAGGTTTCTCCAGGGGTATTGATTCCGCGACCTGAAACGGAAATAATTGTGGAAATTGCCCTCGATCGCGCTGGAGAATTATTGAAAAAAGGACATTGGGTCGATTTGGGAACAGGAAGTGGCGCGATCGCGCTTTCAATTGCCCAAGCCCTTCCCGAAGCAACGATTCACGCAGTTGATTGCAGCCGGGAAGCCCTCAGCATTGCCCAAGAAAATGCCCACCAGTTAGAGTTAACGCAGAACATTGAGTTTCATCTGGGATCATGGTTTTCCCCGTTAACGCACCTACAGGGAGACATCAGTGTTATGGTGTCGAATCCTCCGTATATTCCCACAGCAACCCTTTCCCAACTGCAACCGGAAGTAGCTCAACATGAACCAAAAATGGCTTTAGACGGGGGAAATGACGGATTAGATGCGATTCGCCATTTAATGGCGACTGCCCCTAAATTCCTGCACAATGAGGGGCTATGGGTCATAGAGATGGGGGCAGATCAAGGAGAACTGGTTAAGGAATTACTAACCCAAACTGGCAATTATGACAATATCGAAATTATTAAAGATCTAGCTGGAATCCCACGCTTTGCCGTTGCTTGTATGAGAAAGCAGCCCTCGTATTATCATGGATGATGGCTAGTTGTCTTTTCACCTAACATGGATAATACAAATTCCCCTTCCCCTGATCAACTGACAGAACGACAAGAGAAACTATTTTCAGAATCTCTGAAGAAGCAACTCCCGATTATTTCTGAACTGGCAAGTTTCGGCGAAGCAGGATTAGAGGTTTTAAGGCAGTTTTTAGAGCAAGAAGGCGCATCACCAACCCCCGCAGTGGGGGAAGCGTATATTGAGCTTTATCAGGCAAATCTCCCTAAATTTAATCAATTTCTAGAGGATAAGTTTCCCCAAGGCGTTGTTCCCCTAAAAAGTGAACGCAATATTGATTATTCTCCGTTACAAGAAGCCTTAGTGAAGCGAGAATTTCAAGAGGCCGATCGGCTTACCCTGCTGAAACGCTGTGAATTGGCTGGAGAACAAGCCATGCAGCGGAGATGGATTTATTTTACCGAAGTGGAGAACTTTCCCAGTACCGACTTAAAAACCATGGATCAGTTGTGGTATGTTCATTCGCAAGGGAAGTTTGGATTTTCCGTACAGCGAAAACTATGGCTTTCTCTCGGTAAAGACTTCCCGAAACTCTGGGAAAAAATTGCTTGGAAAAAAGGAAATCTCTGGACACGCTATCCCAATGAGTTTATCTGGGATTTAAGCGCACCAGTGGGACATTTGCCTTTGTCTAACCAGTTACGAGGGGTACGTGAATTTGCTTCTCTTCTCTCTCATCCCGCTTGGCAAGAGTAATCAAACTTTATGATCGCACAACCAGAATCTAAAACCTATTCCCCAGAGGCGTATTTGGAGTTAGAAACGGCTTCAG
>CAZTXK010000019.1:10387-14918 GCA_964617275.1 uncultured Dactylococcopsis sp.
CCAGAATCTAAAACCTATTCCCCAGAGGCGTATTTGGAGTTAGAAACGGCTTCAGAGGAACGCCATGAATATATTAACGGGGAAATTAGACCAATGGCAGGGGGAACACCAAATCATAATGAACTTGCCAGCATTCTCAATGGGCTACTGCGATTAAGTTTACGAGGGCAACCTTATAGCATTTTTGTTGCCGATCAACGGCTGTGGATTCCAGAATTTAATATTTATACTTATCCTGATGTGATGGTGATCCAACGTCCTGTTATTCTCCAGCAAGGGCGAAATGATACAGTGACCAATCCGTTAATGATTGCAGAAATTCTGTCTCAATCTACTCGAAGCTATGATAAGGATGAAAAGTTTACGGCTTATCGAAGTATTCCTACTTTTCAGGAGTATTTATTAATTGATCAGTATCAGTTAAAAGTAGAAAGATATTCTAAGTTTAATCAAAAGCAGTGGCTATTCTCAGAATACACCGAGGCGGCTGATAAAATTGTTTTGTCCTCTCTTCCCTTTGAAATGCAATTGGGGGATTTGTATTCCGATTTAGAAATCTAAATATTAAAAATTTATGAATTCTCAAATTTCTCGTTGGCGTGGTGGTAGTTTTGTTTATCGGTTAATTGGGTTATTTCATCCTTGGCGCGAGGGGAGTTATCTCTTGCAATGGGCAGAACCGATTGGGGTGCTATTAATCGCGCTAGTCTTGGTTTTAGCGCCATTAGTTTCAACGACGTTGGTGGGAGTTTTATTAATTGCCGGAGGTGGCTATTGGGGATTATTAACCCTCAGCGATCGCGAGATTATTGCGGTTACTCCCATTCACATTCTTGTCTTTCTTTATTGGGGGATAGCCACCATCTCAGTTGCCTTTTCCCCTGTACCGCAGGCAGCGTTTCAAGGTTGGATTCGCTTAACCTTATATTTAGTTTGGTTTGCCCTTTGTGCAAGAATTTTACGGTCTCCAGCGTTAAGAAATTGGAGTATTACCGCCTTTTTATTAACCTCGCTGTTAGTTAGCGTTTATGGGATTCGGCAAGAATTTTTTGGCGTGGAACAGTTAGCGACTTGGAATGATCCTGATTCGGTTTTAGCCGAGTCAACCCGAGTTTATAGTTATTTAGGGAATCCGAATTTATTAGCGGGATATTTAATTAGCGCGATCGCGCTTTCTTTAGCGGCATTTTGGGTTTGGCAAACTTGGATGCAGAAAGGATTAGCCGTTACAGCACTTATTGTTAATACTAGCTGCTTATACTTTACCGGTTCTCGTGGGGGTTGGATTGCCCTTATGGGATTAACCGTTACCTTTTTACTATTAATATACTACTGGTATCGACAAAATTTACCGCCCTTTTGGCGCACTTGGTTATTGCCGATTGTCTTTGTCGTGTTGGGAGGACTTTTGTTTGCCGCAATTAGCTTTGTCGAACCCTTACGCTTGCGAGTAATGAGTATTTTCGCAGGAAGAGAGGATAGTAGTAATAATTTCCGCTTAACGGTTTGGTATTCGGTAATTGATATGATTCGGGATTATCCCTGGTTAGGAATTGGTCCGGGACATGATGCCTTTAATCAAGTGTATCCCTTTTATCAGCGTCCGAATTATAATGCACTAAGCGCTTATTCCATTTATTTAGAGAATTTAGTAGAAATGGGAATGATTGGCTTTACTACCTTTATCGGAGTATTGGTGAGTATTGCTTATGAAGGATGGCAAAAATTGACAAGTTTAAAAGCCTTAAAAAATCGAGAAGGATTATGGTTAATTGGGGCAATAAGCGCGATCGTGGGAATGTTAACCCATGGCTTAGTTGATACAGTCTGGTACCGCCCAGAAGTTAGTACCCTTTGGTGGTTAATGGTTGCCATCATTGCCAGCTACTATCCCCAACTTAAAAAAGATGATTTAATTAAATCCCAATTGTTTAATTAGGGTAACTAATTCTTCAGTTGGGGTTTCTTTACTACAAAACGCATCAATCGGCGCAGTTTGAGCCATAGCTTCCGTTTGCGGATCTTCTAAGGAGGAATAAGCAATAATTTGGGCTTGCGGATGCAATTGCTTAATCTGTTTTGAGGCACTTAGCCCATCCATAATTGGCATCTGTAAATCCATCACCAGTACATCAGGACAAGACTCTTGACTCATTTCTAAGGCTTCTTGTCCATTACAAGCGACTCCGACAAGTGTTATCGCTTCTCGGGTGGAAAGAATCAGTTTCAAGCTATACCGAGTTAACTCGTGGTCATCAGCAATTAACACTCGTAACGTTTTTTGTTGCGTGGCTTGTGTCCTCAAGATGATTTAAATTTACTTTTTTAGTTCTACAACCCCAATTTTAAGGGATTTTATGACAGTTTTTCCTCTGTCCTCAGGAATAATTAAGGTTTTGTTATTCGTTATTCGTGGTTTGTCCTTATTTTAACTAATGACCAATGAGTAATGACTAACGACTATTTTGTAAGACTAATTCATCTGCCATTTCAAAATTAGCGGTGACATTTTGCACATCATCTAAACCTTCTAAAGTATCCATTAATTTCAGCAGCGATCGCGCTTGATCCGAATCAGTTACTTCCACATAATTATTCGCAATCCAGCGAAATTCTGCTTCTTTCACCGGGAATCCTTGATCCGTGAGGGTGCGATTTAAGGGTTCTAAATTTGTCGGTTCCGTAAACACTTCTGCCCCAACGGGATCATCGGTCATTTCATAACTATCTGCGCCCCCTTCCACCGAGGCTTCTAATAGCGCTTCTTCCTCAATTTCCCCTTCTAAGCGCACCACGCCTTTTTGGTCAAACATCCAACTAACACAGCCTGTTTCTCCTAAATTACCGCCATTTTTGGAGAAAGCGGATCGCAAATCCGCAGCAGTGCGATTGCGATTATCGGTGAGGGCTTCAATTAAAATGGCAACACCACCGGGCCCATAACCTTCATAGCGAATTGCCTCTAATTGTCCCTCATCGCTATCATAAGTGCCAGCTCCTTTCGCGATCGCGCGATCGATATTGTCATTGGGAAGACTGGCGGCTTTTGCCTTTTCAATGGCGGTTCTTAACTGAAAATTGGTTTCGGGATCAGGCCCGCCGTGACGAGCCGCGACAATAATCGCACGAGAAAGCTGCGTAAAGGTTTTCCCTTTTTTAGCATCCATCCGTGCTTTTTGATGTTTAATATTTGCCCACTTACTATGTCCTGCCATATTGATCTTTTATTATTGGTTATTTGTTCTTGGTGGTTAGGGATTCGTAACCAGTTACGATTCTATGACTTAATCCCAAGACGTTGTAAACTAAGCAGGGTAGGGTATGACCACCCTTAATCATATCAATTGTTAAAAAGGAGAGAATATGGCTCTTGAATATCCTAGCGACTTAAAATACCTAGACTCTCACGAATATGTGCGCGTTGACGGAGATACCGCCACCATTGGCATTAGTGCCTTTGCTGTGGATCAACTAGGAGATATTGTCTTTGTGGAACTCCCAGAGGTAGATGACACCGTTGAAAAGGGAGAAACCTTTGGCACTGTGGAATCCGTCAAAGCAGTAGAAGATATGTATGCCCCAGTATCAGGAAAGGTTATTGAACAGAATAGCGCAGCTGTCGATAATCCTGAAACCATCGCTGAAGATCCTTATGGGGAGGGTTGGCTGCTAAAAGTCCAACTGAGTGACCCTGAACAAGCAAATGACGCTCTTTCGGCAGATGAATATCGGGCAAAAGTTGAAGGAGAATAGAGGAAGCAATTTTGTCGCCAAAATTTGTTACAAATTGATACAAGAGAACTTAATTGGTTCTTTTGTGTAGTAAACACATCTCCATTGTCTATGGTTAATTTAGATTCAAAAACAAGACAAACCAGTAACTCTCACACCCAGTCCCCTGTGGACGAAGTTTTAGGGTGGGAAGATCAGTTTGTGCAACGGCACGTGGATCCCACCCCTACCGAAATTGAACAGATGCTAACGGAATTAGGGTACTCGTCTCTCGATGATCTCATTGATAAGACGGTTCCCAGTTCCATTCGCTTCCAACAAGATTTAAACCTTCCCGCAGAAAAAAGCGAAAATGAGGCTTTGAAGCAGTTACGCGCGATCGCGCAACAAAATCAAGTCTTTCGCTCGCTGATTGGCATGGGCTACTATGACTGTATTACACCAGCCGCGATTCAACGGAACATTTTAGAAAATCCAGGCTGGTACACCGCTTATACTCCCTATCAGCCAGAACTGGCTCAGGGGCGGTTAGAAGCGCTACTTAATTTCCAAACCATGGTTAGTGATTTAACGGGCTTGGAAATTGCGAATGCCTCACTTTTAGACGAAGCCACCGCCGCCGCTGAAGCCATGAGCATGAGCTTAGGGGTGTGCAAAAATAAAGCCAATGCCTTTTTTGTCTCGAAAAACTGTCATCCGCAAACCATTGAACTGTTACACACAAGAGCAAAACCCCTTGGTGTAGAAATCATTGTTGGGGATGAGCAAACCTTTGACTTTAGCACTCCCATTTTCGGGG
>CAZTXK010000019.1:15018-17418 GCA_964617275.1 uncultured Dactylococcopsis sp.
GAAATCATTGTTGGGGATGAGCAAACCTTTGACTTTAGCACTCCCATTTTCGGGGCAATTCTGCAATATCCCACCACAGAAGGTAAAGTCTGTGACTATCGGGAATTTGTGGAAAAAGTCCATGAACAAAAAGCCCTGGTTACAGTTGCTGCTGATCCTCTGAGTTTGGCACTCCTAACGCCACCGGGAGAATGGGGCGCCGATATTGCGGTTGGCTGTACCCAACGGTTTGGGGTACCGTTAGGGTATGGTGGACCACACGCCGCCTTTTTTGCGACCAAAGAAAAATATAAACGTCAAATCCCAGGCAGATTAGTTGGGGTTTCTCAAGATACACAAGGAAAGCCGGCGCTCCGCCTCGCGTTACAGACACGAGAGCAGCACATCCGGCGCGATCGCGCAACCAGTAATATTTGCACGGCTCAAGTATTACTCGCGGTCATTGCTTCCACCTATGCGGTTTATCATGGCCCAGACGGCATTAAACGGATTGCCGAAAAAGTCCATCGTCTCACCGTTACCCTTGCTGAGGGGTTAAAGCGCATTGGCTACAACATTAGCTCTGAGCCTTATTTCGATACCCTCAAAATCGAAACCAGTAATGGGCCACGCCAGCAAGAAGATATTCTCAAAGCGGCGCAAGCCCAAAACATTAACTTACGCGCTTATGAAGATGGGGCAATTGGTCTTAGCTTAGACGAAACCAGCACCGTAGAAGAAGTGACCACCCTTCTGCAAATTTTTGTCGGTGAAGAGACATTGCCCTTGCGGTTAGAAGAACTGGTTCCCGAGCTTACATTTGAATTTCCTGAACCATTTCAGCGCCGTAGCGAGTATCTAACAGAAGCCGTTTTCAATCAATATCACTCGGAAACGAAACTGCTACGGTATCTCAACCATCTCCAAAGCAAAGACTTATCCCTCACCACCTCCATGATTCCTTTAGGATCATGTACCATGAAGCTCAACGCCGCTGCGGAGATGTATCCCGTGACTTGGCCAGAGTTTGGGAAAATTCATCCCTTTGCTCCAAAATGGCAAACTCAGGGCTATCAAACCCTCTTTCAACAGTTGCAAGAATGGCTAGCCGAAATCACTGGCTTTGCTGATATTTCCCTGCAGCCCAACGCTGGAGCGCAAGGGGAATACACAGGACTCCTAGTGATTCGTCAGTACCACGAAACCCGAGGCGAAAGTCATCGCAACATTTGTTTAATTCCCGAATCGGCTCACGGCACCAACCCAGCCAGTGCAGTGATGTGTGGGATGAAAGTGGTTCCCATTAGCTGTAATGAACGCGGCGACATTGATCTCGAAGAATTACGGGCAAAAGCCGAGAAATACAGTGATAATTTAGGGGCGCTGATGATCACCTACCCCTCCACTCATGGGGTATTTGAAACCGAAATTCAAACCATCTGCGATATTGTCCACGAACACGGCGGGCAAGTTTATCTGGATGGGGCAAACATGAACGCCCAAATGGGATTATGCCGTCCCGGGGATTATGGGGCTGATGTGTGCCACCTCAACTTACATAAAACCTTCTGTATTCCTCATGGCGGCGGCGGCCCCGGTATGGGCCCCATTGGCGTACAAAGCCATTTAGCGCCCTTCCTTCCCAGTCATCCTGTGATTGAAACAGGGGGAGAACAAGCCATTGGTGCAGTGGCAGCCGCCCCTTGGGGAAGCCCTAGTATTCTTCCCATCTCTTGGATGTTTATTGCCATGATGGGCGGAGAAGGGCTAACTCATGCCAGTAAGGTTGCGATTCTCAACGCCAACTATATTGCGCACCGCTTGGATGAGCATTACCCTGTTCTCTATAAAGGAAATGCTGGATTAGTGGCTCACGAATGTATCATTGATCTGCGACTGGTGAAAAAATCCGCCAATATTGGAGTCGATGACATTGCCAAACGCTTGATGGACTTTGGTTTCCATGCGCCTACCGTCTCTTGGCCCGTTGCTGGCACAATTATGGTTGAGCCGACAGAAAGTGAGTCGAAAGAAGAGTTAGACCGTTTCTGTGATGCCATGATTGCCATTCGTCAAGAAATTGCTGCCATTGAAAATGGGGAAGTGGATGCGGAAGATAATCCCTTGAAAAAAGCGCCGCATACCCATGAGATGCTGATTGCTGATGATTGGCAATATTCCTACTCGCGGGAAAAAGCCGCCTATCCTGCTGAGTGGCTGCGAGAATACAAATTCTGGCCGGCGGTAAGTCGGATTGATAATGCTTACGGCGATCGCAATTTAGTCTGTTCCTGTGTGGGAATGGAAGCCTATAAGGAATAGTTGATTAATTTTTAATTACTCTAGTATCCCCCTTTCTAGGGGGACTTTTTATTTGGCTTCCCAACGGAAGAGTAATGGCAATTGCAACAAATTCAGGCA
>CAZTXK010000020.1:0-1529 GCA_964617275.1 uncultured Dactylococcopsis sp.
GCGCGATCGCTGACAATTGCGGTAGAAAGTGGTTCGGAAAAAGTCCGCCAAATTATTAATAAAAAACTCAACAATGATGAGATCATTCAAGCGGGAATTAATGCCCAAGCGGGAGGCTTAAAAGCCCTGAAACTCTATGGCATGGTGGGCGTTCCGGGGGAAGAAGAAGCTGACCTGGATGCAACCGTGGAAATGATGTTGAACTTAAAAAAAGCCGCGCCTAAGCTCAAATTAACCTTAGGTTGTTCTACTTTTGTTCCCAAAGCCCATACGCCTTTTCAGTGGTTTGGGGTTAACAAAGACGGAAAAAAACGCCTCAATTATTTACAGAAAAAGCTGCGATCGCGCGGTATAGATTTTCGTCCCGAAAGTTATAATTGGTCAGTAATTCAAGCTCTCATTTCTCGCGGCGATCGGCGTTTAACTCCCCTTTTGGAACTGACTCGGGAGTATGGGGATTCCGTAGGCAGTTATAAACGCGCCTTCAAAGAATTAAAAGGGCAGCTTCCCCCGCTAGACTTTTACGTGCATCAAGACTGGGATACGAGTCAAGTTTTACCCTGGTCACATCTCCAAGCCTCACTACCCCAAGCCACCCTCGAAAAACACTTAAGTGAGGCGATGAGCTCACGGGATGGCAATAACGTTACTCACTTTAAAAGTTAGGGCTTCACTGATTTTACTCCCTTACTCAACAATTGAAATATATCAGCCCCTAATATGGAATACTAAACATACTTGCTACAAATGATCCCCCCAGCCCGCCTTAGATAAGGAGGGCTTAAGGAATCGAGGTGTAGCGAACTTTTTTAGATTTCATATAACTTCCTTAAACCTAATCTCTAACGAACCTAACAACAAACAACTATGATAAACCGTGAACAATTAAAACGCGAAATTGACACCATTGATGACGCTTATCTTGAAGCATTGCATCGTATCATTCTCTCATTACAACAACCTCCTCAAACTGACATTTCTGAAGATCGTTCAGATTCTAACCAAGATGAATCTCAATCAGAAACTTCCCTATTTAGCAAACTAAAACAAATCAAAATTTCTGCTCCTGCCGACTTTTCTGAAAACATTGATGACTATCTGACTGGGGAGAAAAATGTCTAACCCCTTGTTTGTGGATACAGGCTATGTGATTGCCCTTATCAATGAAAATGACCAGCACCATCAAGAAGCCCTTGCACTTGCCGACAAGTATGAAAATGCTAAGTTCATTACCACTGATGCCATTTTACTCGAAATTGGTAACGCCCTCTCCCGAATTGCCCGTGAGGAAGCAATTGCCATTATTCACTACTTTCAAACTACTCCAGAAGCAACAGTGATTTCTTTAACCTCCGAGTTAATGACTAAAGCACTAAATCTTTATACTAGACATAAAGATAAAACTTGGGGCTTAGTTGATTGCGTCTCATTTGTTGTGATGCAAGACCGAAATATATCCATTGCCCTTGCTTTTGATCGCCATTTCACTCAAGCAGGTTTTACTCTTGCCCAGTAGCAATACATCACCC
>CAZTXK010000020.1:1629-17279 GCA_964617275.1 uncultured Dactylococcopsis sp.
CGGAATTGAGGAAATCTTCTCAGGATGATCCATCAAATCTTCCAGATGAGAAAAGGCAGCTTCAAAATTAGCTTGAGCTAGTTGGCGACGTTCCTCAGTTGTATAGTTCATTCTTTAGACTATCTGTCATATTTTCTAGATTTTACTTGTCGGATGAAGCCGAAGCCATGAGTCACGCCTAAAAGAAAGAAGGCACTTCTTCCTCAGCCTCGGAACTGACTTCCACCGGTTGGATGAGAAAGGGCAATCCCGAGCCTTTAAAGCCACGCTGAATCAACTCTGAGGTTTCCTCAAAGCCCACAAATAGCGGATAGGCTTTCTGCGTTCCCTCACTGAAAATATGTTCTTTTCCTGGGGGCATCACCCACTCATACTCTTGAGAGAGGTACCTTTCCGTTTCTCGCCAACGTCGCAAGAATTCGGAAAACTCCTCTTGGGGGCGATGAATAAAAATCATAATTTCTACCCCCATTTTGATTTTCCATTCGGGATCACAAGTCAGAATGGTTAAATCACAGGGAAGTTGCACCGTTTGGGGAGGCGGCGGAAAATAGTTTTGCGATTGACCACTTTTGGGATGTCGTAACCGAGCTAGTGGCAGGGGAATCGTAATCACACTCTCATCAGGGCGACGCAAACTTGGTAGCATTTCCAAATAGGGTCGATGTTTCCTCAGGAGCGCGATCGCGCTTTTCGGGCTACTATATTCCGCCAGCAGGGTTTCATACTGTAACTGTTTAATCGCCATTATTCCTTTAACCCAATTGATCAAAGATTTTAAACATGGGGAGATACATCGACAACAGAATCACTCCCACCATGGTTGCAACGCCCACCATCATAATCGGTTCAATTAAACTGGTAAGCGCTTTAACCGCTTGTTCGACTTCATCTTCGTAAAAATCAGCAACTTTTATCATCATGGCATCGAGTTCCCCGGTTTCTTCCCCAATACTCATCATTTGAATAGCAAGGGGAGGAAAAACCCGTTCTCGTTGCAGAGCGAGGCTAATCATTCCCCCCTGTTGTACCTCCTGTTTTGAGGCTTCAATCGCATTGGCATAAACTTGATTTCCTGCCGTATCGCGAACAATATCCAAACTATTCAAAATGGGAACGCCTGACCGAGTTAATGTTCCGAAAATCCGACAAAACCGAGCCACCGCATTTTTTTCCGTCAATTCTCCAAATAACGGAATCTTTAAAATCAACGAATCAATTTGTAACCGTCCGGCTGGGGTTTTATAGTATTGTCTCAAGGCAAAAACTGTTCCCCCAATAATCACAATCGGGATTAATACTCGAGGGCTTCTCAGCAACGAGCTCAGAGACAGCATAAATTGCGTCAGGGCTGGCAACTCCACTCCTAACCCTTGAAAAATATCGGCAAAAATCGGAATCAAAAACACCGTCATCCCAATAAACACCGCAAAGGCAAATAACCCCACAGCTACCGGATAAGCCATTGCCGACTTGATTTGTCCCTGTAACCGCGCCATATCTTCTAAGAGCTTAGCAATGCGATCGAGTACCTCATCTAGAACCCCACCTGCTTCCCCAGCTTCCACCATACTCACATAAAGCTGGTCAAAACATTCAGGATATTTACTCATCGCTTCCGAGAGATTGACCCCTTGTTGCACCTCATTATTAATTCCGTTGAGTGCTTTACGCATTTTGGGATTGTCTGACTGTTCTGCAAGCACCCCCAAACAGCGGACAATTCCCACCCCAGCATTCACCATCGCCGCAAACTGACGAGAGAAAACAGCCTTATCTTTAACCCCAACCGTGCTGAGACGCTCCTCAATAACTGAGAGATCAATATCGAGATCGAGTCCCGCCTTTTGCGCCCGTCCTATTTTCGGGTATTTTCCTCGTAATAGTAACTGGGCTTGGGCTGGTGATTCAGCAGTTACTTTTTCTTTCGTGCGTTTTCCTCTTCCGTCTTGGACTTCTACCACATAAGTTGCCATGACTCCCTAATTCCTCCATAATCAACTACTAACGACGAGCATTGGTTTTTGCCTTAGTTTTACCTGCGCCCCCTGCGGTGAGACGATAAAGCTCATCGGGTTTACTGCTTTTAGCAAGAGCTTCATCCATAGAAATCGCCCCCTGATTTACCCAACTCGCTAAAGACTGTTCCATGGTTTGCATTCCTAGTTTCATTCCGGTTTGAATCGAGGAATAAATTTGCGAGGTTTTTCCTTCCCGAATTTGGTTGGCAATCGCAGGAGTCACCACCATAATTTCTTGGGCTAAGGCGCGTCCAAATTCCCCAGACTTGGGATTTTGTTTTTTCGGTAGGCATTGACTGAACACAGCAATTAAAGATCCCGATAATTGCGCTCGAATTTGCTCTTGTTGATCGGCTGGGAACACATCCACCATACGATCAACGGTTGCCCCTGCAGAACTGGTGTGTAAGGTGCCAAATACTAAGTGACCGGTTTCCGCTGCCGTAACCGCTAGAGAAATGGTTTCTAAATCCCGTAATTCACCGACCAAAATAATATCAGGGTCTTCCCGTAAGGCTGATCTCAAAGCATCAGAAAAACTTTTGGTATCTTCCCCTCTTTGTCGTTGGTGAAATAGGCATTTTTCATTGGGAAAAACATACTCAATGGGATCTTCAACCGTTAAAACGTGCTCATAGCGAGTACGATTAATCATATCCAAAATTGCCGCCAGTGTTGTGGTTTTTCCAGATCCCGTGGGGCCAGTGACTAAAATTAAGCCTCGGGGGCGACCGGCCATTTCTTTAACAATTTCAGGTAATCCTAATTTTTCATAGTTCGGAATTTTTGATGACAACGCCCGCAAACAAGCGGCATAACAGCCCCGTTCTTTATAAACATTCACCCGAAATCGGGCTAGTCCTTTTACCCCATAAGAGCAGTCCAATTCCCAATGCTGTTCTAGTTGTTTACGCTGGCTGTTATTCAGCATACTGAAAATTAAACGTTGGGTTTCTTGAGGCGTGAGGGCTTCATCTCCCACCGGTTCGAGCTTACCGTTATAACGAAAATAAACCGGCGAGCCAGCTTGAATGTGCATATCGGAACCGCCTTTTTCTACTAGCTGTTCCATCAAGTCTTCGATCATTAATTCCATGATTCTAAGTCCTTCTTTACCCGATCAACTTAATAATAATAGTTTAGCATTTCTGTTCTTTTTTCATTGATTTTTCGGGGTTTATACGGAAGATATCGCGAGTAAATGAATTAGTGATGGTTTTACTCTTGAAAACGCGGAGTTAAACAATAAGGACAATCTAACCATTCCGGTTGTAGTTCGGCGCTACAAGTTTTACAAGTTAACGAACTCTTCCGTTTTGCTTTAATTTCTGCTTCTAAACCTGAGTCGGTAAAGGTGACTCGTTCCACTTCATCTAAGGTCGTATATCCTTCCCGAACCAGATTTAAACTATAAGCAAGCAGGGTTTTCATGCCCTCTTCTACGGCGGCTTCTTTAATCCGTTCTGTCGGTGCGCCACTGTTAATTAATCCTTGCAAATTTTCACTCATTTGCATAATTTCATAGACACCGGCTCGTCCTTTATAACCGGTACCATTACATTTCGAGCAGAGGTTTCCTTTTTTACGGGCAGGTTCAATTTCATCAGGTTTGAGGACATTCGCTTGATAGAAAGTTACTTCTTCTTCTTTGTTAGCAGATAAACCGAAACGAGCGAGTTCTTCTTGACTGGGGTTATAGGGAATACGACATTTATCACAGACACGACGCATAAGACGTTGCGCTAACACGCCAATGAGAGAACCTGAAATCATAAACGGTTCTACCCCCATTTCATCTAAACGCGCGATCGCGCCGGCAGCATCATTGGTATGTAAGGTCGTTAAAACCAAGTGTCCCGTTAACGCTGCTTCAATAGCGGTTTTTGCGGTTTCTTTGTCTCGCGTCTCTCCTACCAGAATAATATCCGGGTCTTGACGCAGGAATGACCGTAAAATCGAGGCAAAGTCCATGCCTTTTTCCCGCAATACCTGAACTTGGGTAATCCCCGGGAGGGCATATTCAATGGGGTCTTCGGCGGTGCTAATATTGACTCCGGGATCATTGCGCTCGGCTAAAACAGAATAGAGGGTGGTTGATTTCCCCGAACCTGTGGGGCCGGTAACAAGAATCAAGCCAAAGGGACGACTTGCCATATCTCGGACAATATCGAGGCTCTGTTGGTCAGTAATGAGCTTATCCAGTCCTAATTGGGTGGCGCTATTATCTAAAATCCGCAACACAACTTTCTCGCCATAGCGACTAGGTAAGGTACTCATCCGAAAGTCCACATTCCTTCCTTTATATTTACGGCGAATCTTGCCATCTTGAGGCATCCGCCGCTCGGCAATATCTAAGTCGCCCATAATCTTAAACCGAGCCGCGATCGCGGGGGCAATTTTTAGCGGTAAATTATCAAATGCTTTTTGTAATACCCCATCTTGGCGCATTCGCACTCGAACATAGGTTTCTTGTGGCTCGACATGAATATCGGAAACCCCTTCTCGCAATGCCTTAAGTAAAATACGATTCACCACATTAATAATGGGCGCGGCTTGGGCATCTCCAAGGGATTTTTCTAAATCAGCATCGGCATCATCTTTAACCTCCTCTAACCCTTCCATCTCAAGATTAGCAATGTCTTGAGTGACATCAAGTTGTTCTTCTTGGGCTTCTTCCTCTTCTTTTGCCGACTGTTCATCAAGATAGGTGGAGATCACCTTTTCGTAATCATCAATGGTCATCACCACCCGTTGCGGCTTCAACCCTTTCGAGCGCAGAATCCGGGTTAAATCATCTTGGGCTGCGAGATCATCAGGATTAACCATTCCCACCAGCAAAGATGGGGGGCGCGTTTCCCGTTTTGCTAATGGCAACAATTTATAGCGACGACAGGTATCAAGAGGAATCACATCATCAATTAATTCTTTAACGGGATAGTCTTCTAAGTTGGTAACCTCAGGATCAAGGGATTCTACTCCGTAGTAAATTTTCAGCTCAAATAAATGATGCTTTTTATATTCACGATAAAGTTCCGGGGGTAATTCTTTGCCTGTAACTGAAGTAATTGCTTCAGCAAAAGTTTGCTTACCTTCTGCTTGTGATACTTGTTGTCTAGCACTCTCAATTTGCTTACTATTGGCATAGCCGGCTTGGATTAATTTATTGCCGAAGGGGGAAGAATCCCGTAATGTGGTTAAGGCTCTACGACGTTTGTTGGTTGGTGGATTTTGTGCCATATAAGTGGTTGCGTCTTGAAAACTACTTAAGTTGTCTTTTGGGCAACTAGAGACTGAGTTTGATGGAGGTCTATCTTTAGGATATCTATTTATTGATACATCAGACACAGAATTAACTCTGAGGATAGATTGTCAATATTCTTTATAAATTTCTATTTGTGAGGGGTTTGCTGGCGGGAAAACTCATTCAAAACCCCTATTGAATCGGGTTTAGCTTTAATAATAGTTTAAAATTTTTTCTTTTTTGGGTTTTGTTTATATTTTCTTTTTATTATAATACAAAATTTATTGAGTAATTAAAAATTAGGTTAAATGAGTATCAGTAATGTTTTTAGAAGTTAGAGGATGTTATAACTCATTTAGCTTTTAATAAGATTATAATTTGATTTTAAGCAGGCTTTCATTTCCCAAGTCATTGCGTAATAATTGCAATCAAGCAAGTTAAAGAAGCAATTTAAGAGGAAAACGCTGTGAAGTTATCTGTTTACGGAAAAGGCGGTATCGGAAAATCCACAACTAGTTGCAACATTTCGGTAGCATTGGCAAAACGCGGGAAAAAAGTTTTACAAATTGGCTGCGATCCCAAACATGACAGCACGTTTACCCTCACGGGATTTTTAATTCCGACTATTATTGACACGCTGCAAGAAAAAGATTTCCACTATGAAGATATTTGGCCCGAAGATGTCATTTATCGCGGCTATGGCGGTGTTGACTGTGTGGAAGCGGGTGGCCCCCCTGCCGGTGCTGGCTGTGGCGGTTATGTGGTTGGCGAAACGGTGAAACTCCTCAAAGAGTTAAATGCCTTTGATGAATATGATGTTATTTTATTTGACGTTCTCGGTGATGTAGTTTGTGGCGGTTTTGCCGCCCCTCTCAATTATTCCGATTACTGCATGATTGTCACCGATAATGGTTTTGATGCGCTGTTTGCTGCCAACCGCATTGCGGCTTCAATTCGGGAAAAATCTCGCACTCATCCCCTACGTCTTGCGGGTTTAATTGGTAATCGCACCTCGAAGCGGGATTTAATTAATAAATATACGGAAGCGGTTCCCATGCCGGTTTTAGAAATTCTACCGTTAATTGAGGATATTCGCGTTTCGCGGGTGAAAGGCAAAACCATTTTTGAGATGGCAGAAACGGAACCGATGTTAGAAGAAGTGGCGCAGTATTATCTCAATATTGCTGATCAACTCTTAGCTGCCCCAGAAGGGGTGGTGCCTGATGATGCCCCCGATCGCGATCTCTTCTCGTTACTCTCTGACTACTATCTCAATCCTGCCGACAATAATAGTGCCAAGGGCGCACCAGTGGAAGAAAGCGAAGAACTCGAAGCCTTAATGGTTTAGTTGCAGTGACCAGTTACCAAATAACGAATAACAAATAACGAATAACAAATGACAGAACAAACTGCCCTAAATTTTGAATGCGAAACTGGCAATTATCATACATTTTGCCCCATTAGTTGTGTGGCGTGGCTGTATCAGAAAATTGAAGATAGCTTTTTTCTCGTCATTGGTACGAAAACCTGTGGCTATTTTCTGCAAAACTCGATGGGAGTGATGATTTTCGCCGAACCCCGTTACGCCATGGCGGAGTTAGAAGAAGGGGATGTTTCGGCAAAGTTAAGTGATTATGATGAGTTAAAACGGCTCTGTTTACAGATTAAGCGCGATCGGAATCCCAGTGTCATTGTCTGGATTGGCACTTGCACCACCGAAATTATCAAAATGGACTTAGAGGGAATTGCGCCAAAATTAGAAGCCGAAATTGGGATTCCCATTGTAGTTGCACGGGCAAACGGCTTAGACTATGCCTTTACGCAAGGGGAAGACACGGTTTTAGCCGCCATGGTCAATCGTTGTGATGATAAACCCCAATTAGAACCTGAAGCTGAATCGGAAGCTGAACCGAAGAAAAATGGCTTCTCCCGTTTATTAAACTTTGGACAAAAAGAAAAAGAAGAGGAAGAAGCGACACCCGAAAGCGAATATAAAGAACATCCGCCTTTAACCTTATTTGGATCAGTTCCCGATTCTGTAGAGACACAGTTAAGCCTAGAATTGAAAAAACAGGGGATTAAGGTTTCTGGCTGGCTACCCTCGAAACGCTTTACAGAATTACCCAGCATTGAACAAGGCAATTACGCTTGTGGAGTGCATCCCTTCTTAAGTCGTACTGCGACCAATTTAATGCGTCGTCGTAAGTGTAAACTGATTGGTGCGCCCTTCCCCATTGGCCCCGATGGCACTCGTGCCTGGATTGAGAAAATTTGCTCCGTGTTTAATATTGAACCAGAAGGGTTAGACGAACGGGAAGCCCAAATTTGGGAAAGTGTAGAAGATTATGTTGAGTTAGTGCGCGGCAAGTCTGTCTTCTTTATGGGTGATAACCTATTGGAAATCTCCTTAGCCCGTTTCCTCGTGCGTTGTGGCATGACAGTGCAAGAAGTAGGCATTCCCTACATGGATAAACGCTATCAAGGGGCAGAATTAGCCTTATTAGAAAAAACCTGCCATGATATGGGAGTCGGTGTTCCTCGCATTGTAGAAAAACCGGATAACCATTATCAAATTGAGCGCATTATGGCCGATAATCCTGATCTAGTGATTACGGGAATGGCACACGCGAATCCCCTAGAAGCACGTGGCTTTAGTACCAAATGGTCAGTTGAGTTTACCTTCTCGCAAATTCAAGGCTTTACCAATACTCGTGATTTACTAGAGTTGGTGACTCGTCCCTTGCGCCGTAATAATAACCTCAAGGAGTTAGGTTGGAGTAACTTAGTGCAAGAAGAAGACGCTAAACGGATTACGGTTTAATTCAAGTTACAGTCTATCCCCCTTTGCAAGGGGGCTTAAGGAATTGATGTGCAGCGCTAATTGATCAAAATGGGATCGTTAAGTTATTAGTTGACAAAGGACTAATGACAAATTTGCTGTTACGTTTTGTCAAAGAAGTTGCTAAGATAGCTCAGTAGAGTCTTTAATAAGTGATTTAGAATATGGATATTTTAACCTTAGGTTGGGTCATGTTTCTCGCACTATTTACGTGGTCGATTACCATGGTGGTTTGGGCGCGTAACGGATTTTAGGAGAGGTGCATCGTGGAAGCAATATCTCCCCTAAATTGGCTGTTTTTAATTGGATTTGGGCTACTGATTTTCTTTAGCGGTGGCATTCTTTATCTCACAGCGATTGAGTGGCGCGATCGCCGTCGCCAATCACGGGATAAAAAGGGGAAATAACGTTTAATCCTGAGTTGAGTTTCCTCACTAGCGCGATCGTTGGTGGGGAAATTTTTTTGAACTATATCATCATCAACGCCGTAAGTTAATACCTTATACCTTGCTTATTTTTCTAGTTCTGGGGGGGATAATATGAGGGCTAACCTGATAGAGTTGGGCTGCTTTTGACATATCTAAAGTTAACAAAGATTCTTCTCCTAAATCAAAACAATGTTCTATTCGTAAGGGGGTAATCCCTAAAATGTTGATAATTTCTTTTGCCACTGCTTTGGCTAATAAAGGAGGAACTGAGTTGCCAATTTGTCGAAAACCATGCCATTTCGTGACATGAAATCGAAACCAGTCGGGATAAGAATGCAATCGGGCGGCTTCGCGAACAGTAATACATCTGGGAAGATGGGGATGAATGGGACGGGGAGAGGTATAAGCGCCACGATTACTGGCAGTTCCTGCTCTTAAAGTGTTACAAACACCATCGGGATCAAGTTTATAAAAACGGCTAATGGGTTCAGTTTTCCCAGGGGGCGTTTCGGCAAACCTTGCCATTGATTTTTCCGTATGTTTCGTTCTTAAACTGGCGGTTAAAAGACTCGAATCATGATTCCGAGGATAACTATAATCGTTTTTAAGGTTTCCATTTTCCCGCAACTGATTACTATAAAAACTAGGTTTGCCAAATTCCGCTTTTACTGTATCTTGGGTTAATAATTCAGGATAATTTTCAATGCTTGGTAAGTCAATTAGTGCATCTTTTACGGTTGGACTATCAGGGTAATGACGATTTAAGAAAGTAACTTTACTTTTGGCTGGTTTCGTGATTGGAGTCGGATAATTAGGAAGAATTTGATCGCGGCGGCTTCCTAATAAAAATAAACGCTTTCGATTTTGAGGAACGCCAAAATTAGACGCATTCAAAACTTGATAGGGCAGTTGGATATTATAACCATTTTCCTGAAACTTGGCGATTAATTCTTCTAATAACTGTTGTGATTTGCCAATCCCCATTCCCGCAACATTTTCCATGACAAAGTATTTCGGGTTTAATTCTAAAACCAGCCTCAAAAAATGAAAAACTAAGGCATTTCTTTCATCCTCTAAAACGCGCTTTCCAATTAAAGAGAAGCCTTGACAGGGAGGGCCGCCACAAACAACATCAATCTCTTGATCTTGAATCAGAGAAGATTGTCTGATGTCTTCTCCTGTTAGTTGGCTTACATCTTGGCAAATAACTGACCAAAAGGGAAAGTTAAACTTGTGGGCGGCGCAGTGGATGGGATCAAGATCAACTGAGGCGAGAACATCAAATCCTGCTTGTTCAAAGCCTAATGTCATCCCCCCAACGCCAGCAAATAAGTCAACAGCGATCGCGCGTTTTTTCTGCACGGTATTCATTACCAAAAATTTTCAATTACGCTTCTCGCAACACATAGCCCACGCCGCGAACGGTTTGAATGAGCCGTTTATGTCCTTCTTTTTCAAGTTTCAAGCGCAAATAGCGGATATAAACTTCAATCACATTCGATTCTCCCCCATGATTATCTTCCCACACATTTTCCAAAATTTGCTCCCGAGTGAGAACTTCTCCGGGGTGAGACATTAAATATTTGAGGAGATCAAATTCCTTGACCGTCAGTTCAATTTTTTTCCCATTACAGTAAACACAACGGTGGGATAAATCTAAAACTAAATCGCTAAAATGCAGTTGTTCGGGAGTGGTTGTTGAGGGCTGGAGATATAGTTGGATTAACTCTAGAAATTGCTCCGTTTTATAGGGAAGTAGGGTATAATCATCTGCACCGGCTTCTAGACAAGCCACGCGATCGCGCAACTGATCCTGACTCATAAACAATAAAATCAACACCGGGTTATTATTCCCTCGTAGTTGGCGGCACAGCTTTAACCCTTTTTCCCCAAACTGCGCCTGATCGATCACCACCAGCGACGGCTGTAACTCTTGAAAATAGGGTTCTCCTTGTTCAGGGCTAGAAGCCACCGTTACCGTATAACCGACATGAGTTAAATCCAAATTCACCTGTTGAGCAAGGTAAGGATCATTTTCAATGAGTAAAACCGACATAGCACAAACCCTCCAGAAGCGATTAACTTCTAAGGTAGCTCGACAGAAGTCGGTTTGGCGATATGAGGGAGTCCCCAGCCTAGTTTTTCCCGTAACACACGGAAAAATTCAGGGCGTTGAAGCCGAATAAAATGCGCGGAGTAGTTAGCTTTAGCAATATGAACCACATCCTTCGGTTGCACATAACAGCCTCCATTGCCATCGACAACCATTACTAATTGATGTTCATCGCTAGCAGAATGAATCGTAATCGGTTCTTGCTCGGAAAAAACTAACGCCCGTGAAGCGAGAGAATGCGGACAAATGGGAGTTAACTGCAACACCGGCACATCAGGCGTTACCACTGGGCCGCCAGAACTCAGAGAATAAGCAGTAGAACCCGTCGGTGTAGAAACAATAATCCCATCGGCAGCAATGTCTATGGGCGCGTGATGTCCGACAGTAATTTCAAAATGGCACATACTGGTCATCGGTTCACGATGAAGCACCATTTCATTTAAGCATAACGCCTCCCACTGCAAACGCTCCTCTCGCATGACTTTCACGGTGATCATGGAGCGTTCTTCCAGATGGTAGTTTCCCGCTAAAACTTGTTCGAGGGCGGGATAAAGCTGGTTAACATAAGTTTCGGTTAAAAAGCCCATGTGTCCCGTATTAACCGTTAATAAGGGAATATCATAGGGAGCTAGCTGGCGGAAAGCAGATAAAACTGTTCCATCTCCCCCTAGCACTAAGCAAAACTTGAGGGTTTCATCAAAGCCGGGAGGAGTTAACTTATCCATAGGAGTATGGCAAACAGGACTTTCAGGGCTGGAATAGCCTAATAGACCTCCTACGCCGGTGGCGAGTACCACCTCCCATCCTTCCTGCTGCAGTTTCCCTTGGACTTGGCGAGCAGTTTCGTCAGCAACTGCTTTATTATCGTTATAAATGATGCCTATCTTCGGCACGACTACTAATCCGTTTGTAGAGTTTTATTATCAATGTCAGAATGTTCTTTTGATTGTATCGTAAGGGAAGTTACTCCATTAAGACTGAGACTTAAAGGGAGTTTTCTTTTTCTTACTTTTTTCTTTTTCGTAATTAATCTCTTTTAATTTCTTCATGATCCGTGAGAAGTATTCTTTTAAGTAGGTTTCAAGGCTCGTCATTTCGTTAGGTTTAAACCCAAAGGTATCATAAACTTCTCTCATATCAGCATCAAAGGGTTTCCCACTGACTAACACATTGGCAAACATCAAGCGGTCAGACGCATTGCGCGTCCATTGGAAAAATCGCAAGGCTCGCGACAAGAATTTTAATAACCCCATGGGGAGACGAGAAATTTTAGCGTCTTTTCCTGAAAGCTGTTCACAAAGGTTAATAATTTCGTCAGCAGTCCAAGCCCGTGATCCAGCAAGGGGAAAGGTCCGTTTTTTGGTTTCAGGCACTTCTAACGCGCGTACTCCAAATTTAGCAATGTCTAAGGTATCCATATAAGCAATGGGGGTACTTTCTCCTGTCACCCACACCGCTTGATTGTCTAAAATCGGAATCGCATATTGAGGGATTAACCCCTGCATAAAGCCACAGGGCTTGAGGATCGTGTAATTTAGGTCAGCGTCTTTTAAGAACTGTTCTGTACAGCGTTTAATGTCCATTAAGGGGACATCGGGGTACGCCTCAGCATTGAGAATGGAGAAGAAAATATAGCGTTCTACTCCGGCGGTTTTACAGGCTTGAATGAGGTTGACTTTTCCATCCCAGTCAACATCTTTAATTGTGAGTCCATCAGTGGGACGAGCGGTGGCGGCATCAATAACAGCTTCTATCCCTTCCAAAGTAGGGGGTAAGGTGTCAGGCTGACACAAATCGCCTTTAACCAGAGTTGCGCCCCATTCTTTAAGAAATGTTGCTTTTCTGGGGTTTCTGACCAAACATTGGACTTGATGACCTTCTTCTAGGGCTTGACGAACGATCTGTCTTCCCAGCGTTCCTGTTGCCCCAACGACTAATATATCCATCTAATAAATATGAGAGTATCTTAAACTTTCTATAAGATTCTATCAAAAAGTGTTGCTTTTTATATTATTTTGACAGCCCGCTAGCATGGAGAGCAACTTGTTAAGCTGGTTACACCCTACTTTTAATCGCACGTAATATATGACACATAACACAACAAAGACATTCTATGGAACATTTTCCAGAATATTTGAACTATTGTAACTGATATAACGGGTAGCTTCCCCTAGTTGCCCAAGGCAATCGCCTTTTTAAAGAAACTCCCAAAGATAGAAGCAAGATGACGCAATTGAGTATTGGTAGCTTATTTGCTGGAATTGGCGGCATTTGTATGGCTTTTAGCAATGAAGGATTTAAGGTCAAGTGGGCAAATGAATTTGAGGCAAAAGCCTGTGCTACCTACCGCTATAATTTCCAGCATCCCCTTGAGGAACAAGATATTCGTGAAATTAAACATCCAGAAAAATTAGGAGAGGTTGATGTCATTACCTCTGGGTTTCCTTGTCAGGCTTTTTCGGTTGCGGGCTATCGACAGGGGTTTAAGGATGAAAAAGGCAGAGGAAACTTATTTTTTGAAACTGCAAGATTTATTGAAGCCATTCAGCCCAAAGCCTACCTTTTAGAGAATGTTAAAAATCTAGTTTCTCACAATAAAGGGAGAACTTTTGCAGTAATTCGAGATATCTTAACCCAGGAACTCAATTATTCCTTTATTCCTTTTATTCTCAACTCCAAAGACTATGGCAATGTTCCACAAACGAGAGAACGCATTTATATTGTTGGTTTCAAGAATGAAGGTCATATTATAGCCAACTTAAACGAAAATGTTAAGGGAAATTTATCTTTAGATCATAATTCTTATTCAGCTAAATTTATCATTCCTGAGAAGATTAAATTATTAAAAACTGTTCAAGATATTATTACTCGCCAAGAGGTAAATACCAGTTATTATTATCAACCTGATCATCGCTATTATGAAAAATTAAAGCAAACCATGGTCAAAGAAAATACTCTCTATCAATGGCGAAGAGTGTATGTTAGAGAAAATAAAAATCATGTTTGCCCAACGTTAACAGCAAATATGGGAACAGGAGGACATAATGTTCCTTTGGTAAAAATTGGCAATCAAATTAGAAAAATCACCCCAGAAGAATGTTTAGCATTTCAAGGATTTAATCCCAATTTTAGTTTTCCTCCTAAACTAGCTAACTGTCATCGTTATAAACAAGTGGGAAATGCAGTTACAGTTCCTGTCGTGCAGCGAATTGCTCTTAATATTAAACAGGCTTTAAGTTAGTTTAGAATAGAATTCCAACTCTGTTTTGCTGGATACAGGGTTGCGCGATCGCGCTTTTTAATTAAGTCTTCAACCGTTTAAGATGTTCGAGATATTCTGAGTAGGGGGAAGATTCCTTGGAACTGAATAGACTGATAACCAAAAAAAAATTAAACCCTTTCGCACATCTAAAAGATTTGGCGCGATCGCAGATCCGAAGTCCGGCTTATCGCATCATTTTAACCATTGCCAATTACAATCGGCGCTTGCTATTAATTGCCTTCAATGCCAATTTGCTATCAGCCATTTTTGAAGGCACCACCTTTGGTGTGATTTTCCTAGCGTTGCGTGTTCTGGAAAAAGGATCGCTGGCTGATGTGGAGCAACTGAATTGGCTAACCCCTTATGTGGAAAATTGGGGTCAAGGGCAACTCTTTATTAGTTTAATTGCACTCGCCATTGTCATGCAGTTTGTGCGCAGCAGCTTGAGGTATTTGGCTATGGTAAGTGCTGGGTATTTGAAGGCACGAGTGCGAGCGCAAATGATCGCGCAGGTGTTTCGGCAGATTATGTCGCTAAGTTTTGCTTGCGCCAGCAGCTATAAGGTGGGAGATTTAACAGAATATGTGCAGAATGCTCAGCGCGCCGTCAATATTGAATTAGAGCAATGGAATCAATTATTGGTCAATAGTTTAGTAATCATTGCCTATGTAGTGGTATTGATGAGCATTTCCCCTTTATTGTCAGTGGTTGCCATCATTTTGGGAGCCGGGCTGGTAGCAACACAACGCTATCTGATTCCGCGCATTAAAAGCATCTCGCGAGAAGTAACCCAAGCAACGGTCGCTATTACCAAACAAATTGTGGAAAATATCCAGGGGTTGCGCTTAGTTCACAGTTTTGGCAAACAACGGCAATCGATGGGGCAGGTGCATCAACTCACTGGGGAATTAGTGCCTTTAATGCAAAAGCAGGAGCGTTTCACGAAAGTTACCGAACCCCTGAATCAATTCCTGACAATTTCCACCGTGGGCGGACTATTAATTTTAGGGTTTATTGTGTTACGCAATGAACAAGCGTTGCTGATTCCAGCGCTGTTTACCTTTATTACTGCTCTGAATCGCTTATCGTCTAAATTGGGAAATTTTGCAGGTGTTTTGAATACCCTAGCCAATAATTCGGGGCGGATGGATCGCTTGAATGAGATTTTAACCACAGAAGATAAAGAATGGGCACGATTCGGGGGGCATCAAGTCTTTGCTGGATTAAGCGAGAAAATTCAATTTGAACAAGTGAGGTTGCGCTATGAGGCAAGCCAAGCCCCAGCCCTGAAAGATATCAATTTTGTGATGCCAAAAGGAACAGTGACAGCATTAGTGGGCGGTTCTGGTGCTGGGAAGTCTTCCATTACTGATTTATTGACGGGATTATATGAACCTAGTGAAGGAAAAATCACCATTGATGGGGTGAACTTACAGGAATATTATTTGGAAAGTTGGTGTCAGCAGATGGGTGTCGTTAGTCAGGATACCTTTATTTTTAATCACCCGATTCTGGAAAATATTCGGTATGGCAAGCCGGAAGCAACGGAAACAGAAGTGATGGAAGCGGCGAAGGATGCCCAAGCCCATGAGTTTATTACGGCGCTGCCCGAGGGGTATCAAACTGTCGTCGGGGAACGGGGCTATCGCTTGTCTGGCGGGCAACGGCAACGGATCGCGCTGGCAAGAGCCATTTTGAAGCAACCGGAAGTGTTAATTTTAGATGAAGCCACCAGTGCTTTGGATA
>CAZTXK010000021.1:0-17186 GCA_964617275.1 uncultured Dactylococcopsis sp.
CAGTTATTAATCCGTGCGGAAAACTCTTGACTCTGGCTTTCCAAATAACAAATAACAAATAACAAATAACAAATAACAAATAACAATTGGACTTTTTCAGCAGACCCTAATTCGTAATATCAGATTTGGCATAAACTTGCCAAGCTAAATCAATCAACCCTCGAACCACGCCAACTGCGACACTGACATTGCCTTTGCGTTCGGTTATCCGAATATGAGGAATGGTTAAGGCTTGTAGTTTCTTTTGCATTCCCTCAATGGCAACAAACTTGGGGAGAGTAATAATTAAAAATGCTGGCTGGATGTCTTCTTGTTCAATTAAGTTCAAAAGTTGAGAAAGTGCGCTTGCATCTCGCCCAATAATAAACATGGCTTCTGGATAGCGTTTGGCGAGAGAATGGAAACGATAACGGGGATGATTTTCTAGACAAAAGTATATGGGATTGCTAAAGCTATTTTCAATATTATAGGAAATACCCGCCTCAATCATGGGAGTATCAGCCACAATGGCAGTGCGAGCGGCTAAGGCGGCAGCCCCGGCATTCAAGGCGCGATCAGAAAAATGAATTTGGGAAAGATAGTCAAAGTCTCCCGTTTCATAAATGACTCGCCGAATAATCTCATACTCAGAGGGGGAACAATGATGTTTCCCCACTTCCTGATCAATGGCTAATAAGCTGTTTGCCTCAGTTTTCGTCCCTTCCATAACATTTCCCTAAAATCTCACCCGAATGCCACTATTATAATCTTGTCCTTAGTGCTGGCGACGGTGACTGGGAGGCTGTATCTTTTGTAAAGGGGGGAGAGGGGGTGGGGTGTCTGATCCAGTTAGGTAACGAGTGGTTCGGTTTCGCTCGGAAATGCCACGCCGTTGATAATTTTGCCACCATCGTAGCGCGATCGCGCTGGTTCCCACTAATAATCCTAAACTAAGCAAACTCCAGCGTTCGCCAACTCCACCAATAATGGCATTCACGAAGCCTACTGTAAAAACAAAAGCAGAGATCGGTTCTTGGCGATAAGCACGAGTAATCAGCCGTGGTAACACAATATTCATTGATTTTCTGAATTGTCAAATCTTAACGAAGAGTTCTAATTCTAGAGTAACGAATTTCTAGACCAATCCTAACCAAGATAATAAGCCTTTTCCGGTTAAAACCTCAACCAGTAGTAAAGCAACAAAACCAACCATGGCAGCGCGACCATTAAGGCGTTCCGCATACCGATTAAAGCCAAAGGTGGGTTCTTGGGTATTGGGAGTAATACTAGGTTGAGTCATTTTTGGGTTTATACTGTAAAGTTTTATGATTGCATTTATAACTATGCTACCGTATTTTGATAACCAATAACCAATAACCAATAACTAATAACCAATAACCAATAACCAACAACATCTGTCATTATTGTGACGACATCTGACGAAGATAGAGATAAATTAGAAGCATATCAATTTAATGTCGCAAGATATAGGATCAAGCCTGTAACCTTTGATAAATTTGTGGATACAATCGCGCTAATTGATCAATACTGGCAATTGAACTAATTCTCCAGAAATTACCCCCATTGTTAACGATTCTATGGTTAAAGTGTTATTAGTGGAAGATGATGCAGTAGATAAGATGGCAGTCCGTCATGCTTTACAAGAAGGGGCGGAACAAGAGCTGACGATTATCTCCACAGACACTTGTGCTAATGCTATCCAGACGCTAGAAAATGATGAAGAGATTGAATGTGTTTTTCTCGACTATCGGCTTCCTGATGGAGATGGCTTAAGTTTAATTCAGCAAATTCGAGGTCGCTTTAGTAAACTGCCTTTAGTGGTTTTAACCGCCCAAGAAGATCATCAGGTAGCGGTGGATTTAATGAAAGCTGGCGCGATCGATTATTTATCGAAAGATACCATTACCCCAGAAAGCCTCTCTCAAAGCCTCCATCGGGCGATTCGGGTTTATCAGGCGGAAAAAGAAGCAGAAGCGGCAAATGCCCGTCTGCGGGAAAGTGAAGAACGGTATCGGCTGGTTTTAGAAGGCTCGAACGAGGGGATTTGGGATTGGAATGTTGACTCCCAAGTTGTGTATTGCAATGATCGCCTCCTACGAATGATTGGGCTGTCTCCTGGGGAACGGGAAATTGATAAAGATCGCTTCTATGAACAAATCCATCCCGATGATCGAGGGGAGGTAAAAACTAGCATCCAAAACTGCATCCTCGGTAAAACTTATCAGTTAGAGGTTGAGTTTCGCGTGCGACATAGTTCTGGAGAATATCGCTATTGTATTGCCAGAGGGAAGTCTCAAAATAATCAGTTGGGACAACCGCGTCGCCTTTCTGGGGTTTTAATTGATATTACCGAACGCAAACGCAATGAAGTTCGCACTCGCTTTCTCGCTGAAGCCAGTCAACTCCTCTCCTCTTCTCTTGATTATCGCACCACCTTAGAAAATTTAGCCCGGTTAGCCGTTCCTCGTCTCGCTGATTGGTGCGCCATTGATGTGGTGGAACCAGAAGGAGTTTATGGCAGTCCCCCCAGTTTAAAGCGCATTGCTGTTGCCCATGTAAATCGGGAAAAAGCCAGCTTAGTGTGGGAATTACAACAATATCTCAATCAAGAACAAAGTCAATACTATGGCAGCCCGGCGGTTTTAAGGAGTCATACTTCTGAGGCTTGTTTTCAGGTGGATGAGGCAAAAAATCGCGAAATGGCAGTGGATCAGGAGCATTTAAGGCTTTTAGAATGCTTAAATTGCCGCTCTTATATTTGTGTTCCCCTTGCTATGGGAGAGGAAATTTTTGGCACGATTCTATTTGCGACCAGTGAATCCGGGCGATGTTATACCCAAGCTGATCTCACTCTCGCAGAAGATTTAGCCCAACGCGCTGCTTTAGCCATTGAAAATGCCCGCCTCTATAAGGAAGCCCAAGAAGCAACGACTCATTTACGCAGTACCTTTCGGATTTTACAGGAACAGGAACAACAACTGCGAACGTTACAACAATTAACGAATTTATTGAACCAGCGCCTGAGTAGTTTACCTGAATTATTAAAGGTAATGGCGCAAGCGACATACAAAACAATGGATACCGAAGTTTGTTTCATTGCTTTGTATAATTCTCGTCAAGAAATTATGCTGAAAGTGGTGGCGGGAGAACAAACGAACCATATTGATTTGACCCAAGTTTTTTCTCTCCATTCAGGCGTTTTAAGGTCAGTTTTTAGAACAGGAGAACCTCAGATTTATAAGAATACTCAGGGATTAGCCAATTTACCTGATGTTATTTATGGGGTTGCGATTGAGTCGGCTAAGTCGGGGCGATTAGGAATTTTAGCAGTGGGAAAATGGGGAGATGATTCTGATAGTGAGTTTAAGCCTCAAGATCAAACGTTATTAAAAGCAGTGGGAGAACAAGCCGCGATCGCGATCGATAATGCTAGATTAATTAAAAGTTTAGAAGAAGGAGAAGAACGTCTCGAACAACAAAATAAAATGCTCGCTCGACAGAATCAAGAGTTAGAAAGACAACAGCGCCACATTAAACTGCAAAATGTTAAACTCCTCGAAGCTGCTCGTCTCAAATCTCAATTTATTGCCACCATGTCCCATGAATTGCGAACTCCGATGAATGCCATTATTGGTTTTTCGCAGCTGCTTTTAAGACAGGGAAAAGAGAACTTAAAACCCCAACAAACCCAGATGGTAGATCGGATTTTAAGTAATGGCAAAACCCTTCTCAACTTAATTAATGATATTCTTGACTTATCAAAAATAGAAGCCGGACGATTAGGGCTGCGTCTAGAACGATGCAACTTGAAAACTGTTGTTTCTAATACTGTAGAAGAGCTGCGATCGCTGGCGGATGAAAAAAAAATAACTCTCACCTTTACTTCAGAATTAGATAATCCATTTATTATTAATGACAGCAACCGCCTACGTCAAATCATTGTTAATTTGCTTTCTAATGCCATTAAATTTACTGATGAAGGTTCAGTCACTGTAACCATTAGTGAGTTAGAAAAAGACTGGGTCAAAATTACCGTCAAAGATACTGGAATTGGGATGACTCAAGAGCAACAAGCAGAAATTTTTGAAGCCTTTCGACAAGTTGATCAAACGCTCACTCGGAAATATGCGGGAACAGGTTTAGGATTAGCCATTACCGATTCTTTAGTCACCTTAATGGGAGGCAAAATTTTAGTCACTAGCCAATTAGAAAAAGGGTCTTGCTTTGAAATTCAAATTCCTCGTTATATTAAAGAACCAGATAACACCTCCTCGGAATCCTCTTCCTGTTCTAATCATTTGTATTAGTTGCCGATGAGAAAGCTCTTTCCAATTGACGAACCGCCGTTAAAGCCGAATAACTTACCCCTGCTGTTCCTTCCCCGGGATGGGTGGCATCTCCCACTAACCAGAGATTTTTAATGGGAGTGCGATTAGCAAATCCAAAGGGGCCAAAAGTAGAAACCCGTTGTCCTAAACCTCCCACATACCCTGCTTGGCGAGCCGTAAATCGGGCAAACGTTCTGGGCGTAGCAGCTTCTTGATGGATAATAGTGTCTTCGGTGAGATGGAAATATTGGCTAAGATTGTTAATCGCCGTTTCCACATAATCTTGCTTCAACCTTTCATAACTTTCTGCTGTATCAGTCCACCATTGACCAACTTCCGTAAATGCCGACGCAGTAATCGTGGCTTGTCCTTGCGGGGCGCGTCCATCTCCTGCTCGACTCACAGACACAAAAAGGGAATTTTTCTCTCCCACGACTCCCTGATAATCATATAAAAATTGTAGATGCGGCGGACAGTTTTCAGGAATTGCTGTTTCATCAACCCCTAAATACAAAACAAATGCCCCATTAGCTTCAGGTAAATTCTTAACGCGCCTTTCATATCCTTTTAAGAGTAACTGCGAAACCCCAAACCAATGATCGGCATCTGGTAATAACTTTAATAAATTTTGTACCGTAACATTTGCCACCACAGCATCCGCTTTTTCTTTCCAGATTTCTCCTGTTTTCTCATTTTGAATCGTAACCCCAGTTATACCGTTTTGGACAATTGGCGCTACATTACGATTCCACCAAGAATTCCCGTTAGGGGGGATTCCCTTACTAAGGTGAATGCTTTTAACGCGATGGCGAAGGCGTAATTTTCCCCCATGCTTTCTTAACCCTTTAACTAAACGAGTGCTTAAGGTCTGCATACTTCCCTGTAAATGCCATAATCCTTGTGGGGCTTGCGACATTCCGAGAGCGGTAGCGGCATATAATAAAGCTGTTTCATCGGCATTCACTTGAGAATACAGTTTTAACTGCATATCCAAGAAAGTTTTTAAACGATGATTATTATAAAGTCCCAAAACCCTTAAAATATCGCCAACGGTTAAAAAGGTAAAGGGTAAGGTAATTAAGGTTTCAGGTCGCACCGCAGAAATTAATTGCCACATATCCCAAAGATTACGAGGGGGTAAGACGGGATCGCGCTGTTGAAAGTGCCAACTTGCCTGAAATAGCTTTGCCATAAGTTGCCAAAAGGGTTCACTATTGGGAAACTGATATTGTCGTTCTTTACGCCATTTTTCGGGATCGCGCCAAATATTAATGGGAGTCTTTTCCCCTGGCAAATAGACGGCACAGGCTGGATCACAGGGGGTTGCTGGAGGCACTTCTATCCCTAATTCTGTAAAGATTTGTTGATGAATCCCTCCTTGTTCTAAGCCTGCAACTTGGGTTGCCCCAACATCGAAGGTAAAGCCGTGACGCTTGAATGTAGAAGCACACCCACCAGCAACATAAGCCTGATCATAGATGGTGACAGCATAACCTCGTTTCGCCAATAAGGCCCCAGCAGTTAGTCCACCAATTCCTGCCCCAATAACAATGACTTTTTTTGACATTACAATTATGAGAAATAACTGCCTCTATTGTAAACTTTTGTATCTTTTTTTGATTTCTCCTTAAAAGTGGTTGACAAGCGAGGAGAAAAGTGGAAACTTATGAGCAGATTTTCTGAAAATTTGGGGTGTGAGGTATGGTAGGAGCGGTTAAAAAGCCTCAACAGCAGACTTGCTGCGCCACAGGCTTAGTATTGCAGGTTTTGTTTCTAGCACTGGCAACGGTAAGTGGGATTATCGTTTTTTCGGCTTTAAAGCAGTCATCAGTTCAGGCTGAAGAGAATGTTGCTCGCACAGCGCCACAAACAGGGCAATGGTGGGAAGCCTCGTTTCCTGTAGAAAATTTCCAACGTTATACCTCTGCTTATGGTTATCGTAAGTCACCGACGACAGGGAGAGTGCAGTTTCATCGCGGTTTAGATTTTGCTGCCCCGTTGGGGAGTTATATTCGTAACTGGTGGGGAGGTAAAGTGGTCGGGCTTTCTGATCATACGGCTTGTGGAACGATGATCATCATTCAGTCTGGAGACTGGCAACATATTTATTGTCATCTTAAAGGGAGTGTCCAAAATACCAGTGAAGGATTGGTATTGGTGGATCGCAGCGGGGGAATTCGCTTACGGAAAGGGCAAGTCGTGGCAACAGGAACTCGTATTGGGCGTATCGGAATGACGGGACGAACCACGGGCCCCCATCTGCATTGGGAGCTAAAATATGCGGGGGAACATATTGATCCAGGGTTGGTCTTACGGGAAATGTTTAACCAGCAGGCTGCCACAACTCCTTAAACGAACCACAAGGCTTTCAAGGTTTACCCGGCAAAGTTTTACCCCAACAATGAAACAGCCCAGCCCTTAATCCCCCCTAGCCCCCCTTTGAAAGGGGGAAACGATTAATTGGTTTGAATCCTAGCTAGAGAGGATTCCGCATCGTCACAAACTCTTCTGCCACTGAGGGGTGAATGGCAACGGTGGCATCAAAATCAGCTTTTCTCGCGCCCATTTTGACAGCGACAGCAACTCCCTGCATAATTTCAGCAGCAGCTTCTCCGACCATGTGTGCGCCTAAAACGCGATCGCTGCTTCTTTCTACCACTAGCTTTAACATTGCCTTTTCTTTGCGGCGGGTTAAGCTAAAGTAGGTAGAACCAAATCGCGCTCGATAGATATCAATTGCGTTTTCTCCATATTTGGCTTTTGCATCTTGTTCGGTTAAGCCCACACTGGCAGCTTCGGGGCTAGTAAAGACGGCGGAGGGAACATTGTCATGGCTCATAATGCGGTTTTTGCCCCCAAATTCGGTATCAGCAAAGGCTCTTCCTTCTTGAATAGCCACAGGGGTAAGATTAACGCGATCGGTGCAATCGCCCACCGCAAAAATATTGGGAACCGTGGTACAACTGTAATCATTAACCGCGATCGCGCCATCCTTAACTTCTACATCGGTATTGTCTAAACCCAGTTTCTCTAAACGCGGAATGCGCCCTGTCGCCGTTAGCACTACATCCGCAGTAATGGTGTCTTCATGATTGCCTTTAGTGGTTAATTTTAGCCCTTCTTTGGTTTTCTCAATGGATTTAACTTCGGTATCGTCAAATACCTGTAACCCTTCTTCGATGAGGCTATTTTGCAGATGCTCGCGCAGATCATTATCAAACCCGCGTAAAATGTAGGGACGACGAATAATTTGAGTAACTTGTGAGCCTAAGGCATTAAGGATACAAGCAAATTCCACCCCAATATAACCACCCCCAAGCACCACAAACCGCTTTGGCTGTTGGGGAAGGGTAAACATATCATCGGAGACAATGGTGTGTTCAATGCCGGGGATATCTGCTTTCTCTGGAATCCCGCCCACAGCGATTAAAATTTTATCGGCAGTAATTTTTTCCTCGCCAATGGTTAGGGTATGGGCATCCACAAATTGGGCATAACCTTGGTAAACTGTCACCTCAGCCTTATCTAAATTTCGTTGATAAACGCCATTGAGGCGATCTACCTCTCCATTGACAGCAGTGGTCATTTTTTTCCAGTCTAAACTAGCGTCTCCCACAGACCAGCCATAATCTTTGGCATCTTCAAACCAGTTGGGAAAATGAGAGGCATAGACCATTAATTTTTTCGGAATACAACCTCGATTGACACAAGTTCCCCCTAAGCGATCAAACTCAGCGAGTCCCACTTTTGCGCCGTATTCTGTCGCACGTCTGGCAGCGGCAATCCCACCGGAACCCCCACCAATGACAAATAAATCATAATCGTAAGCCATAAGAATCAGTCCTTTTTTATTACTTCCACCATTTTCAAAAACTCAGGCTACAGTTTATCCCCCCTAACCCCCCTTTGAAAGGGGGAATAGTTTGGCGTGTAGCGCTCATTCTTAGAAATGGTATTCCTACTCGGTTTCTCCATCATCTTTTTTGAGATCAGAGGGAGGTCGATCACTGCTCCATCCCCACCATACCTCGCCACATTGACAGTAATAAAATTCTTGCCATTTGCGCTCATAATTATCCCCAATGACAGGGGCGCGACGATTCAGCCAAACTTTTTGGGCTTCAGCCGCACTTGCCCCACATCGGGGACAATGGAAATCAAGGGCATGAACAGCGTTTTCTGTCCAATTTGGGGGAACAGGGCTAAAGGCATCCATAAGTATTATGCAGAAACGTTTGCAGTAAGCAATCTTCGTCGCAACTGATCGAGAGCATGACAGGCACTGACATGACGAATGGTATCTCGTAAGCGTTGCTGTCCTAGTCGTAATTCTACCTGATCCGTTTCCTCTTCTGGGGTAGCAATTCCCACGTAAATTAATCCCACTGGTTTTTCAGCGGTTCCGCCTGTGGGACCGGCAATGCCCGTAATACTTAATCCCCAATCGCTATGAAACTGTTTTTTTGCCCCTAATGCCATTTCCTTTGCCACTGTACCGCTAACCGCCCCTTCTTGGTTCAGGGATTCGGCTTTGACCGTTAATAATTGTTGTTTGACATCGTTATCATAAGCAACAATCCCACCGCGAAAATAGCTAGAACTACCGGAAACGGAAGTTAACATTGCCCCCAAGCCGCCGCCGGTACAAGATTCGGCAACAGCAACGGTTTGTTTAGCTTCTCGCAGCAATTTTCCG
The DNA here is from genome assembly GCA_964617275.1 of uncultured Dactylococcopsis sp. GTDB lineage: Bacteria > Cyanobacteriota > Cyanobacteriia > Cyanobacteriales > Rubidibacteraceae > Halothece. Next base: position 9,025 of record CAZTXK010000021.1, read on the forward strand.
GTCACGCTGGCAAGTGTATCCTCATCGCAGCCGAAATAGTCTAATCCCGCAATTTCTTGAATCCGTTGTTGAATAGGATTAATGAGCGCGATCGCGCCTTCTTGGGTTTCCGCCCGCGCCGAGACTCGCAGCCGCACTTCTCCTTTTGAGGCATAAGGGGCAACTGTGGGGTTAGAAGCGTCCAGATAATCCCTAACCTTTTCCGCTAAATCCGACTCGCCAATGCCCCAAAATCGCAGCGTCCGACTGAGAATGACATTTGCCCCCCAACCCTCCTGTTTTAAGAAGGGAACGGCGGTTTCTTGCCACATCCGACGTAATTCTGCCGGCACGCCCGGAAACGTCATAATCGTTAAATTAGGACGCGGTTGCCAAATCATCCCCGGTGCGCTTCCCATGGGATTGGGGAGAATGGTTGCTCCTACTGGCATTAACGCCTGTTTGCGGTTATTTTCCGACATGGTGCGCCCGCGCTGGGCAAATTTTTCCTTAATATCGGTGATTAATTCGGGGCGTTCTTCTAGGGGAGTTTCAAAAAAACTGGCAATGGTTTCGGTGGTGAGATCGTCGGGTGTTGGGCCTAAGCCCCCTGTAAAAACGAGGAGAGAAGCGCGATCGCTGGCTACTTTAATCACCTGTTTAATTCGCTCTGGGTTATCCCCGACCACCGTCTGAAAATAGTGAGGAATCCCTAAATCAGCCAACTGCCGCCCTAAAAACTGCGTATTGCTATTAACAATATCCCCTAACAGCAGCTCCGTTCCCACACAAATAACTTCCGCGTTCATAATTCCTTTTTTAGCTTACGACTGCGTTGCACTTGCCAAGTCATTCCTAACAGAATAACTGTAGCAGGGGCAAAATAAATCCAAGGGCGTTCAAAATTGCAGAATACTAACGCTAATGTTCCTGTCCACAAGGTCAACGTATAAAGAAATAATGCCGTCATGGTTTGAGAGATATTTTTTGCCAATAACCGATGATGGATATGAATTTTATCCGCAACAAATGGAGACTGCCCGGCTCGCAAACGAGCAATAATCACCACTAGCATATCACCAATCGGAACCGCTAACAGGACAAAAGGCGCAAAGGTATTCGCTAACCCGGGTTCATTGGCAATTCCCATTAAACTTGATGCTGCCAAGAGAAAGCCCAGAAAATTGGATCCCCCATCCCCCATAAAAATCGTTGCCGGGTGGAAGTTATACCATAAAAACGCGATCGCGCTTCCGGCAGTAGTCGCCATTAATAGGGCAATCCCATAATTTCCGTTTTCTAAGGTAATAAATAACGTTCCGAAGGCAATAATGCCGATCACCCCACCCGCTAAACCATCCATTCCATCAATCCAATTCACGGCATTGGCGACACCCGCTAACCATAAGAACGTAATGAGTAAACTTAATCCCCCTAAAAGGAGAGAATTTTCCCAAGGCAAAAAGGATAAATCCACTCGTAATCCTTGCCACCACACGCCAATTGTTATTAATAACTGCAAGCCCAAACGATAGAAAGGAGACAAACTCCAAAGATCATCAGCTAATCCCATAGCAAAAAAGGCACATCCTCCAAGGAGAATGAGGATTAACCCCTTTACCGCTTCCGAATCGAGAAACGCCCATCCTTCTATCCCATAGAGAATCCCAAGCGTTAACAGTATAGAAACAAAAATAGAACCCCCCCCAATTCGGACAATGGGGGAGGTGTGAATTTTCCGTGAATCTGGTTGATCCACCTGTTTCGTTGCTATCCCAATTTTCTTGACAATCGGGGTAATAGCAACGACTAAACTTGTTCCGAGGAAGAAGGCGAGAAGAAAGTACCACTCAGCAGGCATTAGTTTAATCCAGAATCCACAAATAAATCTATAATGACACTGCTAAGGGGCAGGAAACAAGTGAGATTTTGTCAGAACTATGCCATCGCGGGAATGGGAATATTTAAGTGAGGATAGAGAGGGAATTGCTCACATAACGTGCTCACCCGCTGCTGACAAGCCTGTTTTACCTGTTCATCTTCAGGATTTTGTAAGCGATCCGCGATAATATTGGCAATTTCGGTAAATTCCTCTGCACCAAAGCCACGGGTGGTCATTGCTGGCGAACCTAAACGTAAACCACTGGTGACAAAGGGCGACTCCGGATCAAAGGGAACGGTATTTTTATTTGCCGTAATATTAATATCGCTGACAAACTGATCCGCTTGCTTCCCAGTTAAGTTTACCGAACGCATATCCGCCAATAGCAGATGATTTTCGGTGCCACCAGAAACCACTTTTAAGCCTCGGCTTTGCAGTTGTTTTGCCATGGCTTGGGCATTTTCAATCACTTGCCCAGAATAAGTTTTAAAGTCTGGGGTGAGGGCTTCTCCAAAAGCCACTGCTTTACCAGCAATGACATGCTCCAACGGACCGCCCTGAGTGCCAGGGAAAACAGCTTTATTAAACTTTTTCCCGAGTTCAGGATCACGGGTAAGGATTAAGCCACCCCGGGGGCCGCGTAAGGTTTTGTGGGTGGTTGTCGTCACTACATCACAATGGGGAACGGGGTTGGGATGATGACCGCTTGCTACTAATCCCGCAATGTGAGCAATATCGCCTAAGAGATACGCGCCCACTTCATCGGCAATCGCGCGGAATTTTTCAAAATTAATAATCCGAGGGTAAGCAGAATAGCCACAGATAATTAACTTTGGTTGCTCTTGGCGAGCGACTTCTAAGATGTGGTCATAGTCGAGTTGTTCGGTTTCTTGATTTACGCCGTAATGGGCGACTTCAAACCATTTCCCCGAAACATTAACCGGAGAACCGTGGGTGAGGTGTCCGCCGTGAGACAAGTCCATCCCCATAATTTTATCCCCAGGGTTGAGGAGGGTTAGAAATACCGCAAAATTGGCTTGTGCTCCCGAATGAGGCTGGACATTGGCACTGGCTGCCCCAAAGAGTTCCTTAGCGCGATCGATGGCTAATTGTTCCACTTGGTCAATGAACTCACAGCCGCCATAATAGCGTTTTCCCGGTAGTCCTTCCGCATATTTATTGGTTAAGACGGAACCTTGCGCTGCCATTACCGCAGGAGAAGTAAAGTTTTCACTGGCAATGAGTTCGAGGTGTTGTCTTTGTCGTTGTAATTCCTTTTGCAGCATCCCTGATACTGTGGGATCTGCTTTGGTAAGAAAATCTAAGTTATCTTGAGTCACTTTTCTATGAGTCCTCTTTGTTTCTACTTGCTCTACTTTGTTACTTTAACGCGATTCTTTTTTTTTCTTAAGATAGAGCCACTTTGTTATGTTATAGCGAATTTCTTCAAATGGCAAAGACTTGGTATAAGTTCCCGTCTAAGACTATAATCCTCACTGTAGGCTCTATTTTGTCTTCTAAAAACTGGTGATTGCGATTTACCCCGGTAGCTTTGATCCGATAACATTTGGTCATCTCGATATTATTCAGCGCGGAACGCAGCTGTTTGATCGCGTTATCGTGGCTGTTTTGTCTAATCCTAACAAACAGCCTTTATTTCCAGTAGAGCAGCGAATCCAACAAATTCAAAACTGTACTTATCATTTACCGAATGTAGAGGTCGATCATTTTGACGGCTTGGCGGTAGAATATGCCAAACAACGTGATGCGAAAGTGCTATTACGAGGGCTACGAGTGTTGTCAGACTTTGAAAAAGAGTTACAAATGGCTCATACCAATCAAACCCTCTGGCAAAATTTGGAAACTGTCTTTTTGGCAACGTCTAATGAGTACAGTTTTTTAAGTAGTAGCGTTGTTAAAGAAATTGCTCGTTTCGGTGGCTCCGTTGAGCATTTGATTCCCAAAAGTGTTGCCCTAGAAGTGTATAAATGTTACGCAAAAACTCCCCAAGCGAATCCCAATCCAACTCTTCCCATCAACAAGAATCTTCCCCAGAAGAACTCATCATCCAAGACAAACTTCAACAACTAGAGGAGTTCCTTGTCAATAGTGCCAATATTCCGTTGACTCCTTATAAGTTTGTCAATGAGGAGCAGTTTTTCCAGAAAATGGATCAGCTTTGGGACAGTCTTCCTGATGCGTTTGAACAAGCGTATTTGATTTTGCAAGAGAAGGAGGATATCCTCAAGCAAGCGCAGACCGAGCGTGAGCAGATTATCGAACAGGCGCAACAAGAGGCGAGAGAAATTAAAAACCAAAGTGGGATTATTCAAGAGGCGCAACAGGAGGCTAATCAAATTCAGGCGGAAACGGAACAGCATTGTCAACAGTTGCATAACAAGACTTTGCAAGAGATTGAAAAGCTCCGCCAACAGGCTTATACCGAGTGTGAGGAGCTGCGACAGGATGCCGATCAGTATGCGGATTGGGTGTTGAATAATTTGGAAGAAAGGTTGGGGGAAATGCTCCAAGTTACTCAAAATGGTCGAAAGGCTCTCAAAGAGTCCCAAGAACCGGAACCCCCGAAACGTCAAAAAAACAAGCGGAAGGCGAGTTAGTTATTGGTTATTGGTTATTGGTTATTGGTTATTCGTTATTTGGTAACTGGTCACCCTTCGACAGGTGGAACACTGAGCTTGTCGAAGTGCTCAGGGCAAGCTGGTTTACAAAGGACAAACACCAAACCGCATTAAAGTTGATGGTAAAGCTCAACGCCGAATACTTGGGCAAAATGGTGAATGATATCTTGACGGACTTGGGTGGAGGTGATCTCCGGTAAGAATTGCTGCAGGCTTCCGACAGCGCGATCGCTGATCCCACAAGGCACAATTTGCGAAAAACCACTCAAATCGGGACACACATTTAAAGAAAATCCGTGCATGGTAATCCACCGTTTGGCTTTAATCCCGATCGCGCCTACTTTCACTCCTTCTACCCACACCCCTGTTAATCCCGTTTCCCTTACCGCCGTTAAGCCATATCCCTCTAGCGTCCGAATTAAAACCGCTTCCAATTGTCGTAAGTACCAGTGCAAATCACAGTGATAATAGCGCAAGTTTAAAATGGGATAGCCTACCAGTTGCCCCGGACAGTGATAGGTAACTTCTCCCCCTCTTTCTGTGCGATATAACGGTACGGAACTATTTTTAGGGTCAAATTTGAGGTGATCTTCGGTTGCCCCCGTTCCAAGGGTATAAACTGGAGGATGCTCTAACAGAATCAAAACATCGTCTAATTGCGGATTTTCGAGGCGTTGGGCAATCAGCGATCGCTGCTGTTCCCATGCTTCCTCATAAGGAGTGAGTTCCTGATTTTTTAGGCAACAACGTCGCATTGGTCATTGGTTATTCGTTATTCGTTATTCGTTATTCGTTATTTGGTCACTGGTCACTGATGACTGGTCACTGGTTTACAAAGGACAAAGGACAAATTCCTTCATGTTTCTCAATAATAACAAGAAATGTTAATAACAGTTAAAAGCCAAGAAAGCAGGATCGTAAATGAAACTACAAAGTGCTAGGCTAGATATATAGGATAAAAAGAAAGTGAGGAGGACAATTCCTTTCCCATCAACAACTTCCTGCTATTAGCTTAAATTAGCTCCAGAACATATTAAGGAAAAGTGAGTTGATGCCACCAAGTTTTTTACCACCGAAATGATCAAATTCAACTGTTGCAAACTAGCAGACTGAGATCAGACTAATTAAAAAAGTAGGAAAATCTCGAAAAGGTAGGTTTTACTTCTTGCAACAGTTAAGCTAAGTATGCTAATAATTTTCTTACCAAAGAAAAAATTAGTCAAATAAAAATGAAGATGGAGTAGCAAAAATGAAGCTTTTGATTCAAGGTAACAATATAGAAGTCACTGAAGCAATCCACAATTATGTGGAAGAAAAACTGGAAAATGCCGTTAAACACTTTCAACAAATCACTTCAAAAGTGGATGTGCATTTATCGGTTGCCCATAATTCTCGGGTCAGCGATCGCGCCAGAGCCGAAGTAACGGTTTATGCAAGCGGTAAAGTGATCCGAGCCCAGGAACACAGTGGGGATTTATATGCCAGCATTGACTTAGTTGCCGATAAAATTGCCCGTCAGCTTCGCAAATATAAAGAGAAACATCTGGATAAGAAAACTCAGGAAAGTCCGAAAACCGCAGAAATGGTGACTCCTGAACCTGTCGAGGAAGACTTGCTGCGCGATCGCGCTCCTGAGCTACCAGAAGATGTCGTGCGCGTTAAGTATTTTGCCATGCCCGCGATGGGAATTGAAGAAGCCAAAGATCAGTTACAACTCGTCGATCATGACTTCTATGTTTTCCGCAATGAAAATACTGGGGAAATTAACGTTATCTATGAGCGCAATCATGGGGGATATGGGGTGATTCAGCCGCGCAATAGCAATGGTCACACTCACGGGACACTCCATGAAAAAGCCCAGGGCAGCAATGGAAACAATGCCTCATTAAACGAACAAGAGGAATTAACCGAATATCCCCCAGCAGAAGTATAACCCATAATTGGGAGAGGTTAAAACTATGCTTTTCTCTCCCAAGTTTTGATCGGGAAGGTAACGCCTTATTTGATACCCTAGAAGGATTGTAGTCACTATGTATAAATAATTATTCCGATCAATGCTAGATTTAAGCCAGAAAAAAGCCTTAGTTACAGGAATCGCCAATAACCGTTCTATTGCTTGGGGAATTGCCCAACAACTTCATGCGGCGGGCGCAGAAATGGGTGTTACTTATCTTCCTGATGACAAGGGAAAATTTGAGAAAAAAGTCAGAGACTTAGTGTCTCCCATTAATCCTAGTTTGTTCCTCCCCTGTAATGTCCAAGATGATGCCCAAATTGATGAGACATTTCAAGCCGTAGCTGAACAATGGGGGAAATTAGACATTCTGGTTCATTGTCTTGCCTTTGCTGGAAGAGATGAACTTTCAGGAGAATTTAGTGAAACTTCGCGAGAAGGATTTAAGCAAGCCCTTGATATTAGCACTTATTCCCTCACTCGTCTTGCTAAAGCGGCAAAACCTTTAATGACAGAGGGCGGCAGCATTGTCACCCTAACTTATCTCGGCGGAGATAGAGTGGTTCCCAACTATAATGTTATGGGGATTGCAAAATCGGGGTTAGAAATGAGTGTCCGCTACCTCGCCGCGGAAATGGGGGAAAGCAATATTCGCGTTAATGCCATCTCCGCAGGGCCCATTCGCACCTTAGCTTCTTCGGCAGTCGGCGGTATTTTAGATATGATTCATCATGTAGAACAAAATGCCCCTCTCAAGCGAACCGTTACTCAAACCGAAGTCGGAAATGCTGCCGCTTTCTTGTGCAGTGATCTCGCCAGTGGCATTACTGGGCATACCTTATATGTGGATTCTGGCTACAACATTATGGGAATGTAATATCTTTTGTCCTTTGTTGTTTGTACTTCGACCTCGCTCAGTAACACCTTCGTAAACTAATGACCAATGACTAATGACTAATGACTAATGACTAAAATGCAACTTTCAGAACATCCACTATCTTTACAAAATCGGACTGCCTCAGTTTCTCGTCAAACCGGAGAGACTGATGTTTCTGTCACTTTAAATCTGGATGGGGAAGGTCACTGTGACGCGCAAACCGGCATTCCCTTCCTTGATCATATGTTGCATCAGTTAGCCTCTCATGGCTTATTTGATTTAGAAGTCAAAGCCACAGGAGATATTGAAATTGATGATCATCATACAAACGAAGATGTGGGGATTACTCTCGGACAGGCATTTGCCCAAGCTTTGCGCGATCGCGCTGGAATTTACCGTTTTGGGAACTTTCTTGCCCCCTTAGACGAAGCCTTGATTCAAGTGGCGTTAGATTTTTCGGGACGACCCCATCTTAGCTATGGCTTAGAGATTCCGACGCAGCGAGTGGGAACTTATGACACCCAACTGGTGCGAGAATTTTTTGTTGCCCTCGTTAATCATAGCCAAATGACCCTGCATATCCGTCAACTAGAGGGAATTAATTCCCATCATATTATTGAGGCAACGTTTAAAGCCTTTGCGCGATCGCTGCGGAGTGCCGTCGAAATTGATCCCCGTCGGAGTGGTCAAATTCCCAGTTCTAAAGGAATGTTATAGTAAGCAATAGCAATTAACCAATAGCATTAGTATGAGCGACTCCCCTTCTGATCTGTCTCAAGAAGCCCCCCAAACTCGTATTCCCCCTTGGGGATCGGTAACCGTTTTGGAAAA
>CAZTXK010000022.1:0-2088 GCA_964617275.1 uncultured Dactylococcopsis sp.
AGAGAACCGCTTTCGGGATCTCGTAAAACGGCTTCCGGGGGAAGGGTTAAAAGCCCCAGACAAATCAAATAAGCCAGTAGGGCATAACCAGCCCAGTGTAATCCTTTTCGTTGCGATGGGGTTAGTTCTTCTAGTTCGGTTGTTTCTTCTTGGTGATCATAGTTCCCTAATCTCGGTTCGATAATAAAATCAGTGACATACCACCCCACAAGGGTAATCAACAAGGTAGAAACTGCCATAAAGTAATAATTTGCCATGGCATTAACGGTGTAGTCATCATTGATTAAACTCGCTCCACTTTGGGATAATCCGGCTAAAAGGGGATCAAGGGGATTAATGATGAGGTTGGCGCTAAACCCGCCAGAAACGCCTGCAAATCCTGCAACTAAGCCTGCTATGGGATGCCGTTGGAAGACTTGAAAAATCACTGCCGCTAGGGGAACGACAATCACATATCCCGCATCTGCGGCTAAATTAGACAGCACTCCTGCAAATACCACCATGGGAGAAGCAAATTTAGCAGGGGCAATTAAAACTAAGCGTTTTAATGCGGTGTTGAGTAATCCACTGTGTTGGGCAATTCCCACACCTAATAATGCAACTAAGACAGTGCCTAGAGGCGGAAATTCAACAAAATTTGTTACTGCTTCACTGACAATGCGACGGATTCCTTCTCCATTTAAGAGAGAAACCGCTTCCACAGTTTCTTCTGTAGCTGGATTGATGACAGAAATATTAAACCCTGCCGCGATCGCGCTAGCAAAAATTACCAATAGCGTTAGTAAGGCAAATAGGGTAACGGGATCAGGTAGGCGGTTGCCAATGTGTTCAATCCGATCCAGAATTGCCGTGAATCCTTTGCTTTTAGAAGGTTGGGGAGACGGTGATTGACTCATTTATCAGGTATCCGCAGATATTAACATTAAGATCAACGTCGCTTTTATTGAGATGGTGACGTTTTTGTGGTTGCCATTCCCACTGCTTCTGAAATGTTATCAAATCCTTGCTGATCAAGTTTTTGCCTTAATCCCTTTAATATTGCCGCTGTTATTCCCGGCCCCTCATAGATCCAACCTGTATAAACTTGAATTAAACTCGCCCCGGCTGTAATTTTCTCCCAAGCCTCCTCACTGGTGAAAATTCCTCCCACGCCAATAATCGGAAGTTTCCCCTCCGTTTGTTGATAAATATAACGGATGAGGGCGGTAGCGCGATCGCGCAAAGGTTTTCCACTCACGCCGCCTGCTTCTTCTGTTACCGCATTTCCGTTGACTGAGCGAGTTTTCAGCCCTTCCCGAGAGATCGTCGTATTGGTCGCAATGATCCCTGCTAACTGAAACTTTTTAGCAATAATCAGCACCTCCTTAATGGCTTCCCAAGATAAATCGGGGGCAATTTTGACAAGGATCGGTTTTGATTGGAGGTTATTCTCTTGAATAGCATCTAGAATTAAACTTAACTGTGAACTATCCTGCAGCGATCGCAGTCCAGGGGTATTGGGAGAACTGACATTAACCACAAAATAATCTCCTAACTCCCGTAACCGTAAAAAACTATTCAAATAATCCTTCGCTGCCTCTTCTAGAGGGGTAACTTTCGATTTCCCCAGATTAATTCCCCAAACCCCTTTTTCTCCTCTCATCGCTTGTTTTTGCAAGGAATTAGCCAGCGCCGCACTGCCGCGATTATTAAACCCCATCCGATTTAAAATTCCCTCATCTTCCAGAAGCCGAAACAGGCGCGGTTTCGGGTTTCCCGGTTGGGGGTGTTCGGTGACAGTTCCCAACTCCGCGTAACCAAAGCCAAAGTAATCCCAAATACTGGCAGCGACTCCATTTTTATCAAACCCAGCTGCCAAGCCTAAAGGATTAGGAAAATTGATTCCCCACAGCGTTTGTGAGAGTCTTGGATCATGAATCGCAAATTGATTAGAAATCGTCTTTAATATGACATTTGCCGGAAACTGTTTTTGATTTTGTTCTAACCAACCCAATAATTTTAGACTACTTTCATGGGAAAATTCTGGGTCAGCTTTTAATATAGAAAATAAAGTAGGACGAATGACTTTTTTATACATTATTGGTTATT
>CAZTXK010000022.1:2188-16840 GCA_964617275.1 uncultured Dactylococcopsis sp.
TTTAATATAGAAAATAAAGTAGGACGAATGACTTTTTTATACATTATTGGTTATTGGTTATTGGTTATTCGTTATTTGTCAATCAATGACTAATGACCAATGTATTATTTCCAGTTTCTGAGTCCAGCTATTAACCCCTTACAAACCCCAGTTAAAAAGTCTAAATCTAAAGTCTCTATCGTATCACTTGGCTGATGATAATGAGGATTGCGTAAAAAAGAAGTATCAGTTATCATAACTGCTTTATAGCCTTGATCCCAAAACGGAGAATGATCACTTAAGCGCGTTTCTGTCAAATTCATTCCTGAAAAAGGAACAGCTAACCATTCGCTAGCCGTGCCGCTTTTTTGCATTTGACGACTAAAAAATCTAGCATCAGTTGACGTTTTAAAATTACCAATAAACGCAATAAAGTTACCCGCATTGGGATAAAAATTTTCTAATCCAGGGGGATATTCTTGAGAATCAGGATCATGGCAACAATAGCCCAACATTTCTAGAGAAAACATCAGGCGGACTTTCTCTTGTTTTTGTTTTAATTCTTGAACATACGCCTCACTCCCCACCATCCCATACTCTTCTAAATCAAAAGCAACAAATCGCAACGGAATCGCAGGTGGATTTTGGGCAAACTCTCGCATTAACTCTAATAAAACCGCAACGCCTGTGGCATTATCATCCGCCCCGGGGGTTCCCGGAACACCATCATAATGGGCTGCTAGTAAAATAGGCGGCTTAGAAGAGGGTTTAGCAGGAGCAATATTCAGAATATAATTCCTGTGCGTCTTGCCATGAAAATCAAATTCGTGGGTTTCTAGGTTGCCCCACTGTTGGAATTGTTCACTGAGATATTGCTGCACATAAAAATGTCCCCCACTGCTGAAATCGGGATGCCGATCGCGCACAATCTCCTCTAGATGCCCCTTGAGCCGTGCTTTTAAATCCATAAAACAACGTATAAATTTTTCCCAAATATAATTATAACTAATCCTAATCTAATCCCTATATAGAAAAAATTATGAGAGGCTTAAAATGTTGAAACCCCTACCATACAGCTTATTGAGAAAGTGTTGCCACTTTAAATCTTGAATCTCTACCCTAAGATAGGTATATAAGTAAAACTTATTTAATAAAAGATTAATTCTCTCATTTCTAATGCTCCCTGTACAATTGCACATTTTCTCTTAGTATCAGAAATAGGGCAATCTTAAATCCCAGCCAAATTAATTGCTGTTATAAGGAGAAACTAAAAATATGGCAGATTACAAAGTTACCTTAATTAACGAAGAAATGGGACTCAACGAAACCATCGAAGTTCCTGATGATGAGTATATTCTTGATGTAGCCGAAGAAGAAGGACTTGATCTCCCCTATTCTTGCCGCGCTGGTGCTTGCTCCACTTGTGCCGGTAAATTACAAAGCGGAGAAATTGATCAATCTGACCAATCCTTCTTAGATGATGATCAGATTGAAGCGGGTTATGTTCTCACCTGTGTAGCTTATCCTGCTTCTGACTGCACCATCATTACTCACCAAGAAGAAGAACTTTACTAATCTTGTGACACTCACTTGTCCCGTTCAATAGAATAGAGATACTCCTCTGCCTTGGGTAGGGGAGTTTTTTCTCATTATTCAACTGATAGCCCAGTATGCCTAATTCTACTGAAATCACCCAAGAGACTGTCAGAGTTATTGTCTTTACCCTTGGAGACTATTACTTTGCCCTTCCCATTAATGCCATTTTGCAAGTGACAGAAACGCCTTCTGAGATGACACAGCACTTTGAGGGGTTAGGGCTAGTGATGCTAGAAAATAAGAGCATCATGTTACTCAATTTACACAGCCAACTGAGTTACCAAACTGAGTCTTCAAGACAAGGAGAGTTTTTAATTCTCACTCAAACTCGTCAAGAGGACTTATGCGGAATTCCTGTGGATGCGCTGCCGAATATGATGGAGTTATCGGCGGATCTCATCCAACCCCTTCCGAAAGCCTATCGTCAAACCAATTTATATGGGATTGCTCCCTTTGTCACCTTTGTGCAATTGGAAGGGAAGGAACAAAAAGACGCGATTTATTTATTAGATGTGGATGCAGCAGTGAACTTTCTGAGTTAGTGAGCTTAAAGTTTTAATTACGAATCGTTAAACTGCTCTTAACGAGGGGATCAAAAACTTGTGATAGCCTGTCATTGGGTTAAATCAATTACGGGTGCTGTAATCGGCATTCAACAAACCAAGATGGCTTTACTGACAGAATTACCAACCTCTTCTGAGCAATTAACGCGATTCCCCTTTAGTCGCTATGATTGTCTCCCCTCTCGTCAAGATATCCTGTGGTCAATTGAATGGGGCATTGTTCGGACTATCACTTGGAATGAAGAAGGGGGCATCATTATCCTTGGTTACTGGGGAAATGGTGATATTGTTGGTCAACCCCTGTCTGGAATTTATCCTTACCAGATGGAATGTTTAACCAGTGTCGAGGCGGCTTCCATTCCCGCTAATGAGTGGTGTCGGGTTTTAGATCAAATTATGGCTCATAGTCGTCAAACCGAGGAATTATTTAGCATTATCCGTAGTGAACGGGTTTATAATCGTCTCGATAAGTTCTTGGTTTGGTTGGGAAATAAGTTTGGTTTTCAGGTATCGCAAGGGATATTAATTGATTTACGCTTAACCCATCAAAATATTGCCGAACTCATTGGCACGACTCGCGTTACCGTTACGAAATTATTAAAGGAATTAGAAGCAGAAGGCAAAATTATTCGTCAACAACGCCACTATATTATTCTTTGTCGGTGAGTTCTAAAATAGAGAAAGCCGTATTTTTAAAATCAGAAAAATGAGTGGATGGCGCGATCGCGTAGAGAAATTAAGAGGACGCACTCGTTTTGTTGTCTTCCGTTTAATGCTTCATTTATCAGGAGAAGAGGCTCCCCCGCAGCTAGGTTTATTTAACCGAGTGGCAAACAATGCAATGGAAGCAGAAGGGGATTTAGAAGTTATGGGGGAAGGCTTAACCGAAATTTGTGAATCGCTTTTAAGCACGCCCAGCAGTTGGCAAGCGGCTGCCAATGAAGGGGATGTATTTTGGCAAGAAGGGGATGCGGGAGACTATGTCAATGAACTTTTTACCGATTCGGGTCAGCGCTATCTTAGTGATGTGGTAGCCGATACTAAGGTGGATCCTGAGGAACCGTTATCAGCCCCCGTCACTCGAAATGTGGTGCTAATGATTACGGTTGCCTATACTGGAGAAATGGAGTCCCTAGAAACAGACTTATCTGATGTGGAGGCTCTCGAATCCGCCCTAAAAGATTTAATTAACCTCCATTACCAGCATCGCCTACGAGCCATTCAAATTCACTTTTCTCCCGCTCGTTTTGGTGAAGAACTTACAGATGAGCAACTTTTAGCCAACTTTCCCGAATTAATCCCTTTATAGCCATGATGAATCCTATCTTTCGACGCAGTTTAGCGCTACTAATGATTTTATGTCTGTCTTGGACAACAGTTGCTTGTGGTGGCTCTTCTCAGCAGTCATCGCAAGCAACTGTTAATAATAATCGCTCTGAACAAACCAATGCTCAAAGCACTCTCCCTGATGGCGAATATGAGGTGCAACAGGCAAGTTACGATGATGTTAGCGGTGAGTATCGTCTCTTTCTGCTCAATGCGAATCCGCCAGTTTTAGAGCGAGAAAAGATCAAGATGGCGCGGTTAACGCCAGAAGAAGAGGAACAGGGAAAAAATAGTTATTTAGCTGTAGAAAATGGGGAATACTCGTTACATATTGACGAAGATTTCCGCATTGAGTATATTCATGGCGTTGCTGAAACTGAAAGCGATCCGCAAACAGGACAACAAGAACGGGTGATTGTCCGTCGGGAGTCGAGTTTCTGGACTCCTTTTGCTGGGGCTTTGGCGGGACAAGCCATTGGCAGTATGCTTTTTCAGCCTCGATATTATGTTCCTCCAGCTTATGAACCGGGACGCTCAGTTATAACCGGTTATGGCGGTGCTGGAAACACTTATTCCCAAGCAGTCAATAGTTATCAAGATCGCTATCAGTCGCCGCCCCCGGCGGAACAAAACCGACGAGCGCAGGTGAGAACCACCGGAAGTGCCAATCGCTCGACCAGTCGCAACCCCCGAACTCGCACCCGAGACTCTAGCCGCAGCACTGGTTCTGGGGTGGGCAGCAATACCTTGAGAAGCAATGATCGCGGCGGTTCTTCCAAGCGTCGCTCTCGCAGTAGTGGCTTTGGTTCCGGCGGCAGTCGTCGTCGTTCCACTGGTGGTAGAAGACGTTAACGATCGCTGAGGGTATCAATACTTTCTTGGACGGTTTGATACAGTTGTTGGTTTCCCTGTTCTTTATAGAGATCAGCGGCGGTTTCTAAATCGGCGATCGCGCTATCTTTTTCTCCTCTGGCTGCTTCAGTGACTCCGCGATTGGCATAAGCATCGGCGAGGTTTTCGTTTAATTCAATGGCTTTACTATAATCGGCGATCGCGCTTTTAAATTGTCCCTGTTGGCTGTGAGCAATTCCCCGATTAAGATAAATTCTCTCTTGATTCGGTTTCAGTTCTAGAGCCTGATCATAATCAGTAATCGCTTGTTCATAATCCCCTAACTCGGTATGGGCTAAAGCCCGATTGTAGTAAGCACCGGCATTATCAGGAGCTAAGTCAATAACTTTCGTATAATCCGCGATCGCGCTTTCAAAATCTCCTAAATTGATATAACTGGTGCCGCGCAAATAATAGGCTTTTTCATTCTCTGCTTGTTGGGCAATCGCCTCACTAAAATCTTCCACAGCAAGGTCATAATTGCCCATTTCATAGGCTTCAATCCCTTCATCCAGGGGAGAGGCGGCAGCTAAACTTATGGGGGTAGGAATGGCAATGAAAAGGAGAGCAATGAGCATTCCTTTCAGCAGTTGCTGTAACAGTTGGCGTGCTTTGATCATCATGATTGATTTTCCTTAGGTTTTTAAGGTTTAATTATCAATTTTCCCTGTTGTCTTGTCAATTTGTAAAAGTTTCTCGCAGATAATCAAGGAGATTCACGCCTCCAATTAAAATTCCAATAATCACCGCCAACGCTAACAGAGCAACTACCACACCGGCTAAACTAATCATCCCATCATCTTCTTGTAAGCCAAACCCAATCATAAAAATGGCAATGGCGGGTAAGGTATTCGTGCCGGGAATGGGAATCATCATCGAAACTGACATGAGCGCGATCGCGCTTCCTAAAATCATGCGACCCACAACCCCCGTACAAATATAACCTAACCGCGGACGAGCTAATATTTCTAATCGCCTTAGCCAAGGAACACCTTTACGAATCATCCCTTGGACTTGTTTTAAACTTAACTGATAATCTTTTGCCCGTTGTGGCAACCAAGGTTCTTTTTTGCCAATAATTAATTGACTGGCTAACAAAAACATGACCACGCCAAACGGAATGGAATAACCGGGCGCAGGAACCGGAAGTGCCGACGGTAGGGAAAGAATCACAAACAAAAAACCAAAAATTCGTTCTTTGGTAATGACTAAAAAATCGGCTAATTGAACTTGATCTGCCCTTTCTTCTTCACAAAAGTAGCGATATAAATCACTCGATAGCTTTGCCATTTATTTAAGACAGTCTGCGTAGAATATAATCGGCTAAGTCTCGCAACGCCTGACTAGAAGGAGAATCCTTAACAGCTTTATCTAGATATTCTACTGCCAATTGACTATGATGGGAAGCTAATTCTCGGGTACGATCAATTCCTTGCGTTTCTTTTACTAGCGCGATCGCGCTTTCCAACTCTCCCTCCCCTGTAAACTCATTTTCAATTAAATCTTTCAACTCGGGCTTTTCTTCCAACGCATACAACACAGGCGCCGTTAAATTCCCACTTTTGAGATCCGATCCCGCAGGTTTCCCTAATACGTCACTGCTCGCCGTAAAATCAAGAATATCATCGACAATCTGGAAAGCGAGTCCCAAATTACGCCCATAGCCGTAGAGATGATCACACACTTCTGAAGACACCCCACTTAGCACGCCTGCCGCTTTAACACTATTCGCCATTAAAGAAGCGGTTTTGTAATAACTCTTTTCTAAATAATCCGTAATCGACAAATCCACATCAAACTGGCTTAACCCTTGTCGCATTTCTCCCTCTGCAAAATCCCGAATTACCTCCGAGAGTAATTTAACCACTGCCAAGTTATCCAAATTTGCCAAATACCAAGAAGATTGGGCAAACAGAAAATCACCCGCTAAAACAGCAATGCGATTTCCGAATAAATTATTGACAGTTTCGACATTGCGGCGAGTTTCCGACTCATCGATGACATCATCGTGGACTAAACTTGCCGTATGGATCATTTCCGTAATTTCGGCTAAACGACGATGATAGGAAGTTAAATCTTGTTCTACCATGGTCGCTCGGGAAGCCAACAGAACAATGGCCGGGCGTAAGCGTTTACCTCCCGCCCCAAATAAATGTTCAGCCGCCGCACCAAGAATGGGGTGACGCGCTCCCACCAGTTCTTTTAAGTTATCGGTTAGTAAGCGTAAATCGTCATCAACGGGAGCAAATAGAGATGTTACAGAGGTCATCGGTAAGCCTGTTTCTGGCGCAGTAGTGTAATTACTTTACATATCTTTATAACAATTCTAATCCAACGCTTACCGAGCTGAAAACTCTCCTCGGATAAAAATAGCAGATATAGCAACGAAAACACAAGCCAAGCAAGGTTTTAGACAAATTGATTTCCGAATGTGTTAGAGATGGGGTGAAAAATGTGTTAATCTTAAATTAAGGTTTTAATATGAGTTCTCAAGGTGATCTAGCTGGTGCTAGAGTACCTTAAACAGAACACCTTTTCTAAGGGTCGTCCTTTCCCCTCTTAACTGATCACTTACTGTCGGAGTTATAGAGTTATAAAAATCAAGACTACTCTAACTTCCAGACAAAAACAAAAGTTAAGAGGAAACGTTCTTAAAATCAAACCAAGATGAAATTGTTTTAGGAATGACCTTAAGGATGCTTTTGATTCCCTTAGTCATTGTAAGCAATAGCTCAACCTTTAGAAAAGACATAACAGACTCTTATTTAACTGTCCACTCCTTACCGTCACTAACTACCATGGATATGTCGATTTTAATCCCAGTTCTTGCCATTACTTATCTTGCTGTTGTTTATGGTATCCTTTTCTTAGCTCGACGAGTGCGTAATTTCCAATCGAATCGCACTTAATCGTAGCTATAAGATAACTTTAGGATACATATCGGTCACGGCTGATTATATTGTCGCCGTGCTTTTTTTCGCGATGTCCATGAGTGATGACTACCAACAACCCAGTCTTTTTTATAAACCTCCCTTATCTTCTTCAGAAACGAGAGAATGGGAGAATATCCCGTTTGATCCGAAAATTTCTATCTCCCCGGGAACTTATAATAATTTAGAAACCCTAGCAACTCACTGCCAGCAATGCCAACGCTGTGAGTTAGCGCAAACGCGAACCCAAGTGGTCATTAGTCGCGGTACGCCACAAGCCGATGTGATGATTATTGGGGAAGCCCCAGGCAAGAGTGAAGATGAACAAGGACTCCCTTTTGTTGGCAGGTCGGGACAACTGTTAGATAAAATCCTCGCTTCAGTGGAATTAAGCCTAGAGGAAGATGTTTATATTTCTAATATTGTTAAATGTCGTCCTCCTGAAAATCGTACTCCTGTTACTAAAGAAATTGTTGCTTGTAAGTCTTATTTACTAGAACAGATTAGATTAGTTGATCCCAAAATTATTCTCTTTACAGGAGCAACAGCACTGAAGGCGTTAACTGGAGAGAAAAAAGGGATCACTAAAATTCGGGGGCAATGGTTACAGTGGGAAGGACGTTGGGCAATGGCGATTTTTCACCCTGCCTATTTATTAAGAAATCCGTCACGAGAAAAGGGGAAACCGAAATGGCTCATGTGGCAGGATATGCAGACAGTTAGACAAAAATTAGATGAGTTGAGAGGGGTTTAGAGTTCAACCAATCACGTTAGCAAGTGATGCTAATACCCCGAAAAAACCCTGATCAAATAAGTTAGATAAATCATCAATTACTGACAAAAAAAAAGTGAATATACTGTTGTGGAAGTGACTTCAGGTCATTGATAATAGAAAAGTAATCAAAAAATGATTTGCTTGTTACATCGTTAATTCTTGATTGAGATCGCTAGATGTACTCACAACAGGTATAACAAATTAGTCAATTAAAATGGCTTGAGTAGAAAAGATTATGGCTTCTCTTACCACTGGAAATGTTAAACAAAATAGCTTAGAGTTGCTAAGGAGTTACCAAGGCAACCCCAATCAACAAGTTCGCAATCAGATTGTTGAATTAAATATGGGATTAGTTCGCAAAGAGGCTCATCATTGGGTTAATCAGTGTGGGGAAAACTATGACGACTTAATCCAAGTGGGTTGTATCGGGTTAATTCGCGCGATCGAGCGGTTTGACTTATCGAAAGGGAATGCGTTTAGTTCCTTTGCCATGCCCTATATTCGCGGTGAGATTCAACATTATTTGCGCGATCGCAGCACCTCTGTCAAAATTCCTCGTCGCTGGTTAGAGTTGAAGCAACAAGCCTCAAAGATTAGTTCTACCCTGAGAGAAGAGTTAAAACGCCAACCGACAGAAGCTGAAATTGCTGAAAAATTAAATGTTTCCTTAGAAGAGTGGCAAGAAGTCAAATTAGCCGCCAAAAATCGGGATCCCCTTAGTTTGGATGTTCCCATGGGATCAGAAGATGAAAGTACCAGCTTAGGGGAGCTAGTTCCAGATCATCAATATCGCAGTTTTCAACTCGCGCAAGAAGATCGCATCCGTCTCCAACAGGGATTAGTCGGGTTAGAAGAACGGACGCGAAATGTTTTAGAATTTGTTTTCCTCCAAGACTTGACGCAGAAAGAAGCTGCGGAAGTATTAGGCGTGAGTGTGGTTACGGTTTCTCGTCGTCTCAAGAAGGGATTGAAACTGCTAAAAAATCAGCTTTCATAATTATTAATATTATTCTCATGGTTAAAAGTTAGACTGAGGGCAGCGTGAATCTTCCTCTACTAAACTCCTATGGCTACTGCTTTAAATATTGATGAAGTTTTAGCAAATCCTTTGCTGACCAGCCTAAATTTTAGCCTAGTTAAACTTTACCAAAGCTATCAGGGCTATGTAGAGAATGGGAATACAGAAGAAGCGTTTAGCAGTGACATTCCCTTGTTAACGGTTGAGGGGAATCGCGTTGCAGTGGAGTTAATTCCCGAAGAGACGATCGCGCAGTTAGTGAGTGATTTATCCCCATACCAGTTTACCCGAGAAAGTAACAGCGATCGCGCCCTTATTGGCGACATTCCCATCCCTCAACTCCCAAAGATTGCCCAACTCGAAAGCCTCACCTTTGCCCGTCCCCACTACCAACCTGTTAGAAATACCGAGTCTTCTGTCAATACCTATCTCGAAAATTCCCTTCCGGCAAAAACTGCCACCTCAAAACTCAGTTTTCATCTCACCAATCTTTACCAAGAGGCTCAAAATCAGGAGAATAATTTAGCCTCTCGCTTTCCTTTTCTCCGCATTGAAGGAGATGAAGTTACCGTCGAATTAGTTGCCGAAAATAGCCCCAGTGAATTGCTTACCGATTTAGCATCTCTAGAGTTCACTCACCAAAGTTCTTTTGGACAAATGATGACTGGGGAAATTGCTATTGAGCAACTTCCAGCTCTCAGTGAAATTGATACTCTGCACACAGCAAATCCAGTGTATCAACCCATTGCGAATGTCGGCAGCACCACCTCCCAAGCTGATACTTCTATCAATGCCGACTTAGCCAGAGACTTATTTGACGTTAGTGGCGAAGGCGTAACCATTGGCGTGCTATCGGATAGTTTTAACAATCTTGGGGGCGCAAGCAGTGATATTACTAGCGGCGATTTACCCGATGATATTAATGTTTTGCAAGACTTACCGAGAGGGGGAAGCGATGAAGGGCGAGCTATGTTACAGCTTATTCATGACATCGCTCCAGACGCTGATCTTGCCTTTCGCACCGCATTTGGCGGTAAAACCGACTTTGCCCAAGGAATCCTAGAATTAGCTGAAGCCGGGGCTGATATTATTGTCGATGATGTAGTATATTTTAACGAACCCTTTTTCCAAGATGGGGTGGTTGCCCAAGCCGTGGATCAAGTGGTTAGTGAGGGAGTGAGTTTTTTCTCCTCGGCAGGGAATAGTGGGCGCAAAAGTTATGAAAGCGAATTTCGCCCTAGTGGAGAAATTTTTGATCTCGGGAGTTTTCAGCTAGAAGCCCATGACTTTAACCCCACCTCAGAAGTTGATTTATTTCAAGAAATTAGGGTTCCTCAAGGAGGGCAAGTTAGTTTCTCTTTTCAGTGGGATGAGTCGTTTTCCTCCGCAGAGAATGATATTGATATTTTCTTGTTAAATGAGGAAAAAACCGACATCCTTGCGGGAAGTTTAGATGCTAACGTGGGAAATAATCCCGTAGAAATTTTCAGCTTCAGCAATGACGGGTCTTTTGATAGCAATGAATTTAATCTTGCCATTGGCAAAACCTTAGAGAGTGATAACCCCGAGTTAATGAAATATGTCGGGTTTGGTAATTTCTCTATTAATGAGTTTGCCACCAATAGCAGCACCTTATTTGGTCATGCTAATGCCAAAGGAGCTAATGCTGTCGGGGCTGCTTTCTTTAAAAATACCCCTGCTTTTGGCACGACTCCTGCCGAAATTGAAAGTTTTTCCGCCCCCGGAACAACCCCTATTTTATTTGACAAGGAAGGAAATCGTTTAGCCGAGCCCGAAATTCGCCAAAAACCTGATATTGTCGCCCCTGACGGAACGAATACCACCTTTTTTGGTAGTGATGTGGCTGCAGATGCTGACTCTGATCCCAATTTCTTTGGCACGTCTGCGGCTGCCCCTCATGCGGCGGCGGCGGCAGGGTTACTCAAGGAAGCTGAGCCAAGTTTAACCCCGTCAGAGATTTCCACCACCCTAGAAACAACGGCTTTGGATATGGATAATCCCGCTACTCCAGAGTTTGACACGGGATTTGACCCAGTAACCGGTCATGGTTTAATTCAGGTAGATCAGGCACTTGGGGAATTAGGGGAAACGAGGGAAACTTCAGCAACAGACAACTTAACTTTAGATGTGGATGGTAATGGCGAGGCAGATGCGTTAACGGATGGGGTATTAATTATGCGCTATTTGTTAGGGTTTCGAGGCAATGAGTTATTGAAAGATGTGGTCGCTAGTGAGGCAACGCGAGAAACGGCTACAGCGATTGAGGGCTATTTAGCTGAGGCAGAATCAGGATTTTTAGATGTGGATGGCAATGGCGAAACCGAGGCGTTAAAAGATGGCAACTTAACGCTACGGTTTTTATTTGGAATGCGCGACGAAGGTTTAGTTGAGGAGAGTCTTGGCGAGGGGGCAACTCGCACCACTGATGAGGAGATTAGCAGTTATTTAGAGCAATTTTTACCGCCGGTTTAAGTTGTCCTTTGTTATTTGTTGTTTGTCCTCTCAGTACAGGACAAAAAATGAAGGGACGAAACCCTGCAAAATTATTTTGTAGGAAACCAATCTTCATCTAATAATTGTTCTAGAGTATAAGGACATTTTTCAGGAAAAATATTAAGATTAGTTTTTCTTTGAGTATATTTAACACTATTTTGATAAATTAATTCAATTTTACTGGCTAAATAACTTTGTAAGGTTTTAGTTAAGATTCCGTTTATCTGAAATCTAAATTCAGTAATCTCTGCTCTCCAATGAGCAGCATTATATTGATATTCTTGTGACCAATACTCTAACAACAAAAGATGAATGATGATTTGCCTTAGTAAACTTTCTACTTTATTTTTTTTCTCCCTTCCCAAATCTTCCAATTCCTCAATCAAATTTTCTAGATCTAACTCATTAAATTTATTCTCTTTTAAGATTTGAATTGTTTTTTTGACCCAAAGATAATCGTCTCTTTCATATAATTCCTTTAGGTTAGATTGAGATTGTACCATGACGATTCTTCCCTCTTTCCTTAATTAATTATATTATATAGTAATACCATTATGGTTACACCTTCTCGCCCCCCTCAAGAGACCTAATTACAGTATCTAAGATTTGGTGAGCAAGTTCGAGTTTTGAACATAGCGCGATCGCGCTTTTCTCTCCCTTTTTTCCTAAGATGACACATTGATTTTTATTACTTCCAAATCCCCCTTCTGCTTGATCAATGGGGTTAGCAACAATATAATCGAGATTTTTAAGAGTGTTTATCCATAAATATTTGAACTTGGCGGTTAAACTTATCTATAGCATCTTGTTTTCTTATTTCTACAAGGCTTTTTATTTCATCTTGCTTTTTTGTAATAGACTTTTTATTTATCCGATCCACTAAACTGCCAATCAACCCTCCAACTATAGGGGGTATTAATAGCCACAAAAAAATAGTTAAACCTGAAGCAGCTCCAGCTAATCCTAAAAAACTTGCAAATGAAATTAAGCAACCACCACCACATCCAGCAGCCGTACTTTCTAATGATTTATTTTCAGCTTCATTAATAAGTTTTTGACCTTCTTTTTCTTGCTTGGAAATCTCTTCAAGGTAGGGGCTAATCTCAGCCATAAAATTATCCATATAAATACGATCTTGTTCTTTTTCTAGATCAAGATTTTTACCTGTTGATTTTTTTATGATTTGAAGAGTTTTATAGAGATCGGCCGCTTTCCAAGATGTTCCACAGTTAAGGCAAACATTTGTGTTTCTATCTTCCCCTGTGACGGCTCCTACTGCACCACCTACAATTCCCAATAAAGCCCATCCAGCAACAGCCCTCCCCCAATTAACCTTAGATTCTCGTTTTAACTGAATATGATTTGAACCGCAATTAGGACAATTAGCCATATCTTTGATCTTTATATTGGTTATCTACACAGCTTTGCACCTTATCCCGTATTAAAGCAAAATGGGGTAATTCACACAATAAAATCTAGCCACTTTTGAAAATTGGTCTAATATATGACTAATGACTAATGATAGTATCTAAAATTTGGTGAGCAAGTTCGAGTTTTGAACACAGCGCGATCGCGCTTTTCTCTCCCTTTTTTCCTAAGATGACACATTGATTTTTATTACTTCCAAATCCCCCTTCTGCTTGATCAATGGGGTTAGCAACAATATAATCGAGATTTTTTCGTTCTAACTTTTCTTGGGCTGGTTTAACATAATCACCAGTTTGAGCAGCAAAGCCTATTAAAATTTGTTGCGGTTGTTTCTTTTGACTAAGAGTTTTCGCAATATCAGGAGTTTCTTTTAAGGGTAAACCATCGGAAATTTCCTGCTTGGGACGTTTTTGCGGAGAATAATTAGCCGGTTTAAAGTCAGCAACAGCCGCAGAGAGAAGCGTATAATCAGCGTTGGGAAAATGAGCCACCATTGCTTCTAACATTTCCTCGGCGGTTACTACAGGAATTAGATTTAATCGAGGAGAGGGAGTCACTGTAATCTCAGAAGATTGCCCATAAACTAAGGTCACTGTTGCCCCCCGATCAAGGGCTGCTTGCGCGATCGCGCTTCCCATTTTTCCCGTTGCTGGATTCCCTAAAAATCTCACCGGATCAAGGTATTCTCGCGTTCCCCCGGCATTAATTAAGACATTTTTCCCCAGAAAATCCCGTTTGCCCTGAGTATAAAGTAAGGATTGAATGGTGGATAAAATCTGATTGGGTTCAGCCATGCGTCCTTTCCCCAG
The DNA here is from genome assembly GCA_964617275.1 of uncultured Dactylococcopsis sp. Lineage (GTDB taxonomy): Bacteria > Cyanobacteriota > Cyanobacteriia > Cyanobacteriales > Rubidibacteraceae > Halothece. The sequence goes on from CAZTXK010000022.1 coordinate 16,018, forward strand.
ATGATCACAGGCAAGTCGCCCACCACTGGGTTCAAGGCAATGATAGCGTTTTTCCTGCTGTATTGCTTCCCAATTCCGTTGTACTGAGGGTTGCTCCCACATTTGCGTATTCATCGCCGGGGCAAGTAAAATGGGGCAATTGGAAGCTAAAACGGTATTGGTCAGTAAATTATCCGCTAATCCATAGACCAACTTGCCCAAGGTATTCGCGGTTAAAGGCGCAATTACCAATAAATCTGCCCATTCCCCTAACTCAATATGAAGGGGACGAGCAGTATTTTGCCAAAAATCATTATCGGTGTAAGCCTGATGACGGCTGAGAGTACTAACGGTTAAAGGCGTAATAAACTGCTGCGCCGCGTTGGTTAAAATTACCCGCACTGAAGCTTCCCCTTGATATAAATGGGAAATTAGCTGACAAACTTTATAAGCAGCAATTCCACCACCTATCCCAATGAGAACATTTTTACCATCTTTCATGCTTCGTCAAAGGCTTCCACATCGAGGAGGTGACGATAAGGTTCAACTAATTCCCAATGATGGAAAGAAATGGCTCGTAATAAATGCCAATCTTGCAGGGCTTCAAAAGGAGTATTATAGTCATCCTTTTCTAAGCGTTCTGCTAATTGTGCCACGTCTTCTGCGGTTAATGCTTCAATTTCTTGATTGGAAAGACTGATGGTATTCATAATAGCCTCCGTGACCCCTTCAGAATTATCTTAACGGATCAATTGTCCTTAAGATCAGAGAATTAACAAGACAAAATATTATCTTTAAAGTTTGAGAGGTCAGGTTAAGAAGTGGTAATATTTTGAGGGCTATT
>CAZTXK010000023.1:0-2890 GCA_964617275.1 uncultured Dactylococcopsis sp.
GAGTGCCAAGGGCAATGCTTGCCTTTTCTGACCCGACACTAGGAGGAGAATAGTTGTTTAGGGAGAGGCGAGTCAACCAAGGACTAGCTTCTTCAATTCTCAGAGAAAGACTGCTAGCCTTTGCTTGTTCTTCTGGGGGAATGAGGCTGGCTTCAATGGTCTCAATAACAGGGTTAGCACGGAGAAGGCGAAGTTGCTCTTCCAGGCGAGTGAGATTAAGAATCGGTTCGGTTGCCAATTCTAAGCGCGATCGGATATACCCCCTATTTAAGGTTTCTAGTCCTTCAATTTCGATGTTGGAGATTTGCCCTTCTAAAGCCAGAATTTTGATATTGCCGGTAGCTAGAGAATCTTCGACTAAGACGGCGCGAGAAGTGAGATACCCTTCATTTAAGTATAATTGTGTAATATCTTTAACTGCTTCTGATAATTCTCCAAGGGTGACGGTTTTTCCTTCCAATGGATTGAGAATAGGAGCAAAATCCTCCTCAGTAAAGACGGTACTCTCTACCACTTCGATGGTTTCAATTGCATAGGATTTCTCTTCAGGAGGATTTTGGGCTAATTGCTGGGATAACAGTTGGGGTTGTAGAAAACGGTTTTGGTTCGGATGGGTGTTACTAGCTTGTCTTGGGCTCGCGATCGCGCTTTCGGAGGCAATGATTCCTATACTAAATGAGACAAATAAAGTATAGAAAAAACTCCCCCCTAAATCCCCTTGATGGGAGTAACTCTTAGTATTCATGGTTAACGATTTGGTGAATAAAGTGAGGTGGCTGCTTGAGCCACCTGAATCGGAAAAACTGGCTTAGAATGAGTTTCGATTGTCGGAGTCACTCTTACAACCTGGGAGACCGGAAAAGTTCGCACAAAGTGCGTCAACGAACTCATGTAAGTGCGTTTTTCCTTGTGCGGTTTCCTCCTCACTAGGAGATGACGGTTCGGTTTGGGACGGACTGGAAGGATCGGAAGGCGTAGTAGCAGTGGTTTCACTGCTTGCCAGGTAATAATGACCTAACGTTTCATTCTCATAAGTTCTTTTGCTGATTGTCCAGCCGGGGTCAAGTTGAATTTTTTTCGGTCCTGGCGCTAAACCATTAGTGCGACCAATGACGATTTCCGATTTTGAAGGCCCCCGTTCTATTGGCTTACCTACTAACACAATATCATTGTTTCGCCTAACCAGTCTTAAACTATACCTCCAAGCTAAATCGCGATCGCCAAGGCGAATAGAATAACCATTGCTATCCGTAGCACGTCCGCAAATTCCAGTAAAGTCGAAATCCTGTAAGAGTAAATCTACTGAAACTGGATTACTGCCACTTTCTTTCCAACACTGTCTTTCATTAGTTCGCTGCTCAATAATTACTAAATTATGCTCATCGGCACCAAACGGGAAAGCAACTGGAATGACATCTCCTTGCTGAATTCTTTGTTGACCAAAGGTTTGTGCCTCAGCAAGCAAGGGACTACCTATAATGGAAAAAGCACTTAAGGTTAAACCAGCTGTTACTTTACGAAACAATTTAATCATTTTTCACTCCTCATCATCATTTTTCTGATCTGCAAACCCAACTAACTCTCTTCGGTTTGTTGTTCGACAATGACATCAATAATCATTTCTTGCAATTCTTCTTGGAGTTCAGCATCACCTTGGACACGCTCAATAATTGCTCGAATTTCTTCCATTGTCATTCCTTTTTCTTCGTTGACAAGGCCGTACATTTTCCAGAGAGAGCTTTGTTGGGTTGAAATTACTTTTTGGTTAATTTGTTCAAACTTTTCTTGCTCTTGTTGAGTCATCTCCTCTTCTCGTTCCGAAGCCGGGGTACGCAAAAGTTCATAAAACCGATCTTGCTCTAACCCCCCTTCTTCAATGATTTGATTAATTTCTTCATTGGAGTCAATGACAATTTCCTGTAGTTCAGGAATGATATCGACAAAATCGGTAACTAAGGATTTTATTTCCTCCTCAGTATATTCAATTTCCTCGCTTTCATTATTGTTTTGCTGGGCAACAAAGTTATTAGGATAACTAAAAACGGGCGGGGCAGAAAGGAACAAGATAGCCATAGTGCTTGTTCCCATGAGTAGCTGTTTTAACATTAGAATTTACTCCAAAATAGGGATTTGCAAAAAGTTGAGCTAAGACTATTAGAAAAAGCGAAATATATTCAGATTCCGTTGGGTACTAAAGTCACCACGAGTTGATGATTCAGGAGGTCGGAACGCCTCTCCCAAAAGATTATAAAAAGCAACATTATGGTTTTCTTTAGTGTCCATGGTGAATAAAATATCACTTTCAGCATGACATTTATCTTGGTTAGGAGACCCTAAGCAGACAACAGCTTCTTGGTTGATATTCCCTGAGAGGAGAGATATATTATTTAACTTCCCTTCTTCATGAAAAGTTTGCAGCTGCTGTGATATTTCTTCACAAAGTTGGCTTGCTTCTTGTTCGGAACCAAAATATTCTGGCAACCAGTTAATGAGAGGATAACGTTGAACATTTTCACCTTGATCCACTCTTACGAAAGTGGTGGCGGTTTTTTCATTATTCCTGCATTGAAACCGCTTTTGTGTTTTATCAGCATCGACTTCTGCCGCGATACTAGGCAAGGCAGTTGTTGCCAAAGTTATTGTTGAAATTAAAGATAATAAGGGGATCGTTTTCATGATCCATCACCTCCTTTAAGGTAAACGCTACACTGAGTAGGGTTAGAAAGATGACTCAACGTTCACCTTCCCGCTAAGGGAGTTACATTTGGTTTCTGTTATTGGTGCTGGGTGTTAACTTGTAAGTCTATCAGCATTAATTGATTAGAGCCATCTATATCACTATAGGAGCTAAGAGAATAAAATATGCAGTTTAGATGTATATTGATTCAAC
>CAZTXK010000023.1:2990-16748 GCA_964617275.1 uncultured Dactylococcopsis sp.
AGTTGAGATGATCCTTTTTAAGCTCGTACTCATTATCAGTTAAGCTAGTGTATTAACGGTTCTTCTTCATTTCACTGCATGATCAAAGTAACCCTAACGCCCCAATCAGGAAATCCTAGTGCGAGTCCGCTAACATTTCAGCAAGAAGTTATTCGGATAGGACGCTCTCCCGAAAATGATGTCTGTCTCAGCAATATTGAAGTCTCTCGCTATCATGCCCAGCTTCTGATTGAAAATAATTCTTGTTTTGTTGTTGATCTCGATAGCAGTGGCGGCACATATCTCAATAACACCCCACTTACACCGCAACAGCGGACACAGGTGACGGCAAATGACGAGATACAAATCGGTCAACAAATATTTCGATTTCAGTTTGAGGAAACGTCTTCCCTCAATCCCAAAACCGCTTTTTATGGGGGTGAGAAATTGCCGTCAGAATTAATGATGGCAACAGCCCCTATTAACTTAAAAAATTGTACTGAATTTAACATTGGGCGCGATCCCGAAAATGATCAGGTGATCCCGCATCCATCTGTCTCTCGGTTTCATGCCAAAATTGAAAAAAAAGATGAATCTTTTTACATTAGCGATCTCAATTCCACCAATGGGACTTATGTTAATGGTGGAACTGTCCAAAAACAGCAACTTCTTAGGGCGGGAGATGTAATCAGCATTGGCCCTTGGCGATCACAGCTAAAAATTGATGAAACCCTTATCGTTTCCAATAATGAAGGCAAACTTCGCCTTGATGCAGTTCGACTGAATCGCCGAATCAGCCAAGGGGAGAACCTACTGAATAATGTTTCTTTGTCCATTGAAGAACGAGAATTTGTTGTCATCGCAGGGGTGAGTGGCGGTGGCAAATCAACCCTCATGAATGCTTTGAATGGCTCACGTCCAGCAACCAGTGGCATGGTTTTGGTGAATGGGGTGGATTTATATCGCAACTATGATGCCTACCGCTCTCAAATTGGCTATGTTCCCCAAAAAGACATTGTTCACACTGAGTTAACGGTTAAAGAGGCATTAGAGTTTGCCGCCCGACTGAGGATGCCTGTAGATACAACCCCGCAAGAACGGGAACAACGCTTGCAAGAAGTGTTGAAGGAGTTGCAACTGACCGAGCGCAGCCATGTTGCCATTAATGCCTTAAGTGGCGGGCAACTGAAACGAGTGTCAATTGGCGTGGAACTGATTACTCGCCCTAGTTTGTTTTTCCTCGATGAAGCTACATCAGGCTTAGATCCCGGAACCGAAGGGGGCTTGATGCACTTGTTGCGAGAACTTGCCGATCAGGGACGAACCATTATTCTCATTACTCACGCCACCGAGAATGTCACCCTCTGCAATCACGTTGCCTTTTTAGCCAACGGAGGCAATTTAGCCTATTATGGGCCTCCCTCAGAAGCCGTTAATTATTTTGAGGTCACTCGTTTCAATGAAATTTACCGCAAAGTGGAAAACAGTGACGATCCGACGCTGTGGAAGGAAAAATATGAGCAATCGCCGTGGTGTCAAACCTATGTCTGGGACAGACAAAAGGATCTTTCCAACGTTACTCAGCCCACTGGAACTGATATTGCTGGAAAAAGACACTCACAACCCAATCAGACTATTTCACCTTGGCGACAGTTTTGGATTTTAACCCAACGGAATTTGGCGATTATTCGGCGCGATCGCGCCAGTTTAGTCTTAATGCTTGCCATTGCTCCCATTTTAGGGGTTTTAGATTTTTTCACTTGGCAAAGAGACATTTTTAATACCACCTCCGGCGATGCGGGACAAGCCATTACCATGTTATTTACAGCCGCTTTAATCGCTGTCATGGTGGGCAGTTTATCCACCATGCGAGAACTAGTTAAGGAACGAGAAATTTATCGCCGAGAACAGATGATCGGGTTGCAATTAATTCCCTATCTTTTTTCTAAGGTGGGAGTCAGTATTATCTTGGCGCTCTATCAAGCAGGGGTCTTTTTATTATTTAAGGTGTTAGCAGTGGATTTACCCTTATCTTGGGAGGTACTTAGCGGCTTTTATTTCGCCCTCTTTCTAGCTACCCTCTCAGGAATGCTCTTAGGGTTGTTAGTCTCGGCGATTTCCCCGAATCAGAATCTCGCACCGCTATTAACCATTATTGTCTTAGTGCCACAGATTACCTTTGGCGGCGGGGTGCTACCGATCAATACTTTGGGAACCCCCGGATTAGTCCTTAATCATATTTCTTTAACCAAATGGTCTTTTGAATCGCTAGTAACCATTACAGGGTTAGGGGCTGATGTGGCGGCTGATCCTTGTTGGCGACTCTCCTCATCACAGCGTCAAGCCCTTAGTGCCACCCAAAAAGCGCAGTGCGATTGCATGGGAACCGAAATTTTCCGAGCCTGTGAGTTTCCTGGGGTGGGTGAAACCTATGATGCAGCAGTGGATGAACCAGAACCTGTGAAACCAGAAAAACCTGAGGATCCCCCTTCTCCTCCCGAAAGACCCAACTCTCGTTCCCCACAAGCCCAACAAGCCTACCAAGAGGAGTTGGATGAGTATGAAAAGGCGATGGAAACCTATCAAGAGGACTTAGACTCTTATCAAGAGCGGGTAGATGCTTGGCAAGAGGACTATAGCACTTGGAAGGAAAACTATGAAAGCGCGATCGGGGAAGCAGAAGGACTCATTAATCGCTTTCAATCAGATTATGGCAATGCTTTTGCCGTTAACCTGCTTAAGCATTGGCTGATTTTGACAGGCTTAATGGTGATTATGTTTGTGGCGCTGTCTTTTATGCAGAAACGTCAGCAAGTGATTCGTTAGTCACTCACTCTTGGAGGGTGTCTCGAAGTTCCTCGCGACGCTTAATCGCCTCTTTATAGTCGGGTTTGATGTTCACTGCTTGGCTAAAGGCTTCTAGGGCTTCCTGTTTTCGATCAAGAGCAAGGAGGGCTAACCCTTTATTGTACCAAGCCTCATAGAAATCCGATTTTAGTTCAATCGCTTTAGTATAATCCGAGATTGCCTCCTCATACCGTTCTAACTGACGTTGAGCATTTCCTCGTCCGTTCCAAGCATAAGGATAGTTGGGATCAATCTCCATGGCTTTTTCGTAAGCCGCGATCGCTTCTCCATAACGCCCAAGTTGATATAACGCATTACCGCGATTATTCCAAGCAAATAAATAATCCGGATTATAGAGTTTCGCCACATCAAAGGCTTCTAAGGCTTCTTCGGGGCGATTGAGTTTCATCAACACTTCTCCTTTATTGTTCCAAGCGCGATAGAAATCTCGTTGCATATTGGCAGCTTGTTCAAAGTATTCCAGCGCCTCTTCGGGTTTGCCTAATTCTTGCAGTGCTAACCCCTTACAGTTAATGGCTTCTACTAACTCAGGATTAATCTCAATTGCTCGCTCACAAGAGTCTAGCTGATCTTGGAATCGTCTCAATTGGGCTAAGGCAAAGCCCCGATTTAGCCAAACCTCCGCAATATCATTATGATTTTCTAGGATTTGATCATAAACTGCAAGTGCCTCCTTATATTCTTCTTCTTGTAATAATTGATTTCCTTGATTAAAGAGATAGATTCCTCTGACAATAGGAAATAGAATCACTCCTAACACAACCACCCCGCTAACGATTCCCACCGGAAGCATAAAACGTCGCCAGCTTTGGACAGCATTAGCGCGTTTCTTTTGCTGAATGGATTGGGTTAGATCGGTTTTTCCGGAGTGACCTAACTCGTCTAAATGTTGAATTAAATCATCTGCAGATTGGTAGCGTTGTTTGGAGTCAGGGTGGGTCATGCGCTCTAAAATAAACCCTAATTGCTCAGACACCTTGATCTGTTTTTGCCAGAGTAATTCTCCTGTTTCTGGATCTTTTCCCAGATCGATGGGATGTTTCCCGGTTAAACCATAAATACAAACCACACCTAAGGCGTATAAATCACTATTAAACTGAGGTTTCCCAAGCATCTGTTCCGGGGGCATATAACCTTCTGTTCCGATAATTGCAGTTTGCTCAGGCTTTTTGTCGCTCATCAAAATGAGAGTTTTAATTTCTTTAACCGCCCCAAAATCAATTAAAAATAATTTGCCATCTTTTTCAGCGCGACGGAGGTTAGAAGGCTTAATATCTCGGTGAATTACTTGATGTTTATGAATAAAGGATAAAACTGGGGCAAGCTGTTTGAGGAAATCAATGATTTTTGCTTCTGTAGATAAGGAACCGCTTTCAAGTTCCTCACTGATATCGTGACCATCAATAAATTCCTGTACAATACAGAAATTTTCCTTGTCATAGTAAAGTAGGGTAGGAATTTGAGGATGACTGCTGACTTGCTTTAACGCTTCTGCCTCCCGATCAAATAGGTTTTGGGCTTGTTGTTGGGTTGAGTGATCGGTTACTTCTGGTTGAAAATATTTAACAACACATTTCGGGTTAGTTGGCTCTTGTAAATCTTGGGCGAGATAAGTTTGACCAAATGAACCTTTTCCCAGTTCTTCGACAATTTGGTAACGTTCTCGGATCATGTTTCCAATTCGGGAGCCACTTTCATTACGATTTACCACTTCATTCCCACCATCTAAACAACCGACTCCCTTGTATTATATAAAAGATAGCTATTCGTGATGACCATTGCTGAAAACAAGCTATTATAAACTCAAGTGGTCATGGGAGCAATAACAATGAAGTTTCTTCGAGGAACAGGGGTGGGAATTTTAGCCGCTCTGGGATTCGTGATTGGCGCTAAAAGCGCGATCGCGGCAGAATCAGTTATTTTAAAGTATCGTATGTTTCGAGGCTCCATTTCAGTGGCAGAATTAAAAACTTTCACGGAAACGGGTGAATTATCATCCTCTCTAGAATTTTATTTAAGAAAATCTGAGCAAAAGCCAGAAAACCTTAAACGTGCTTTGGTTACACCGATTCCGGCCGATGGCGTTGGGATGTATCGGTTCTTGAATAGTGCGCCTGGGGAAATGGTTTTGGATCAAATGACGACGATTATTAAAAATCCCTCTGGAGAAGCAAACCGAGAATCGCTTAGGGCAGCGATCGTGAGTTCTGCTCTAGAAGATGATAAAATTCGCTTGATTGAAGTCATGGAAAACTATCCCACAGCAGAAGTGGAGGTAGAAGGCGATCGCGTAATGGAGTTGCACAAAAATTTAACTCAAATTACCAAAAGAATCCCTTTTTTTGAAGGCAATTAAGGAGTCACTTTGACAAAATTAGCAGGGTCTTGATCGCGCCGATGTTGCACTGGAATGGGTTTTCCCTGTGTCTCACTATCTAAAGTAGCGGTTTTCTCTAGAGACTCCCGTAACCGTTTCGCCGCATAAATGGACATATCCCGAGGCACACTAACGCGATCGCGCAGATATCTTAAACCAGTTGCAGCCCCAGCAGGAGGCTGACAATCTTCTCCTGTGATCAAATGAGTTAAAGCGCAACGTAAAGCAGGGGCAAAAATGTCCTCAGAAACGGGATTCACTCCGATGATATTTTGACGATGTTTGAGAACACGGTGTAGTGCTTCTTGACGGGAGGTTTCAGGTTCAGGGTAATTCACATCAGGTAAGCCCATCCAGGGGCCGCTATCCACTCGGGCTTGATTGAGTTGGGTTTGGGGGTCATCATTGGCATAACAGCCTCCCATCTGTGGCGGTAAGTCGTGAACATGAGTATGAAAATCACTTTGGGTTCCCCGATAGGTAGAACGAGTTTCCATGCCATCAAACCATTTAGCAAAATAAGGATTTTCTTCTCGCATGGAGTAGCCCTTGTAATAAAAGAGGCTCGCGTTCATCCGTTCCACATAGGGAGTAAAAATGACATCAACGACACTAAAGTCTTCTAGAAAGTAAGGGCTAGGCGTTTCAGCGAGGGCTTTTTCTACTTTCTCCATCGTTTTGAGAAATTGACCGCGATTTTTCTCCTCTTCTCGACGGTTACGAGTGGGATAACACAGCCAACTGCACCAAGCGCGAAATAACAGTCTTTCTAACTTGCGTAACGACATGACAGTGGAGTCTTTCATACTCCAGCCTAAGGAACCAAATGCCTGTTCGAGGGCAAGAAGAATATCATCGCTTTCTGTCAGTAACCGATTATCGAGTTTTAAAGCGGGAAGCATTCCTGAGGGAACAATCCGCTTATACCAGCGTTCTTTTTCTCCATAGCAGAACATGGTTACTTTCTCGATGCGGTAGGGAATTTGTTTTTCTTCTAGCCAAAGCCAAACTTTTTGACAATAGGGACACCAAGCATGATGATCCCGATATAAGGTTACTCGCACTTCTGATTCATCATGACCAAAGAGGCGTAACCGTGCTTGCGGATTCGTGGGACCATTGGCGCGATCAATCTTCCACTGGGTACGAGCTTCTAATTCTTCCCAACTTAAGGCTTCCATTTTATTTGTTCACTGGCTTGAGTTTAAGAGACTTGCTAGAACTATGATAGCGAGTTCATGATTAGCCGTGAAAATTTTAACTGAATTCTCTCTTTTAAGGAAATAACTTTAGTCCTAAGATGGGAGGGGATATTGCTTCGTTAACTTATTCTCTTTACTTGTGATCTTATGAACCAAAATGGTCAAACGACAGAAGATTCCCCTGTCCGTTTACAACGTGACCAAAATCAAGTTTTATTATACCTTCCGCCAGCCCCGACAACAGAGGCGATCAATGATTGGGATTCCGTATGGCAAAATTTGAAACATTATCTTAATGGCAGTGAGAAATTTTGGCAGCCGCAAACCTCAGTTACTCTGAAAGCTAAAGATAGGCTGTTGGATACCTCCCAGTTAAGCGCGATCGCGCAAGCCCTTTCCCAAGTCGAATTATCTCTCACCCGTGTAGAAACCACTCGTCGCCAAACTGCTGTAGCTGCTGCCAGCGCTGGTTATTCCGTCATACAGCCGTCTCCCAATGCGCTGGTGACACCGCTTGAACAGAATCAAATTAAAAATCGAGAACCTCTTTATCTGCAAACTACCGTTCGTTCAGGAATGGAAATTCGCCACGATGGAACATTGATTATAGTGGGAGATGTGAATCCAGGAGGCGCAGTCATTGCCCAAGGGGAGATCATTATCTGGGGGAGACTCCGAGGCATTGCCCATGCTGGCTGTCAAGGCGATCGCGCTTCTCGGATTTTGGCTTTACAAATGCAACCGACACAGTTAAGAATTGACGATGTCGTAGCCCGCGCTCCCAATACGAAGCCTCACGATCTGCAGCCAGAAATTGCTTATGTGAGTGCGGAGGGAATTCGCATTACTCGGGGGTTAGACTTTCTGAAAACTCACCGCTTTGTCAAGGAAACAGAATTATGGGAAGACTTCCCTAACTAAGTAATAATAGAGGTTTAATCTGAGAATCCATTAAAATCATTATGAGTCGAATTATTGTTATTACATCGGGAAAAGGTGGCGTTGGGAAAACAACCACCACTGCCAATATTGGAAGCGCCCTCGCCAAATTAGGGAATAAAGTCGCCCTAGTGGATGCTGATTTTGGGCTAAGAAATTTAGACTTATTATTAGGATTAGAAAATCGAGTGGTTTATACCGCCATGGAAGTGATTAATGGGGAATGTCGTCTCGAACAAGCCCTGGTCAAAGATAAACGCCGTTCTGGGTTAGTGCTATTGCCAGCAGCGCAAAGTCGCGGTAAAGAATCTATCACTCGGGAACAAATGAAGGATATTATCAGTCGCCTCAGCCCTGATTATGATTATATTGTCATTGATTGCCCGGCTGGGATTGAAATGGGCTTTCAAAACGCGATCGCGCCTGCAACCGAAGCCCTCATTGTCACCACCCCGGAAGTAGCAGCAGTTCGAGATGCTGACCGAGTCATTGGGTTATTAGAAGCGAACAGTGTTACTAATACCAAACTCATTGTCAACCGCGTGCGACCGGAAATGATTGAAGCCAATGACATGATGAGTGTAGAAGATATCTTAGAAATTCTTGCCATTCCTTTAGTTGGGATTATTCCTGATGATGAGCGGATTATTGTCTCTAGTAATCGCGGTGATCCGTTAGTATTGGAAGAAAAATTATCTGTTCCGGGGGAAGCCTTAAACAATATTGCTCGACGGTTAGGGGGAGAAAAAGTAGAGTTTATGGACTTGGCAAATTCCCAAGAAAATTTACTCAAACGCATTCGTCGTTGGTTTAGTGAACCTTAACCCAAAAATGACAGTTGTTCCACCAGAAAATCACCAACAATCAATAATTAATCATGGCTATTCTAGACCGACTTTTTAAGCGTAATACTGCTAAATCCAGTAGTCAACAAGCAAAACAACGACTGAAACTAATTGTTGCTCATGATCGCTCAGGCTTAAGTGAAGAAACGCTCGAAGCCATGCGTCAAGAAATATTAGAAGTCGTTGCTCGCTATGTCGAAATTGATCCCAATAGTACCGAATTTTCCCTAGAAAGTGAAGAAGGAATGACCGCTTTAATTGCTAACCTTCCCATTCGTCGGGTTAAAAATTAAGGCATTTCAGCAGTGGAGATAACAAATAACCAATAACCAATAACCAATAACAAATTTATTATGTGCCGCCTTTTAGGTTATCTCGGTTCAACCGTGCCAATTGATCAACTCTTATGCCAGCCTTCCCATTCTTTAGTGGTGCAAGCCTATCAACCCCAAGAAATGGAAGCCCTGATGAATGCCGATGGGTTTGGCTTAGGCTGGTTTCATCCGGAAAAAGAGACATTTCCCTATATTTATAAACACACAATGCCCATCTGGGGAGATATTAATTTGCCCCAAATTAGTCGCTATGTGGAAGCGGCTTGCTGGCTAGGCTATGTTCGTAGTGCCACGCCTGGGTTAGCCGTTGATTTAAGCAATTGTCAGCCGTTTAGTAGTGAAGGGTTATCTCTGTCTCCCCCCTTATTATTTACGCACAATGGCTATATTAATCAATTTCGGAAAACCCTGTATCGTCCGCTAAGATTGAGCTTAAATGAGGACGTTTATCTTCATATTCATGGCACAACTGACTCCGAACATATTTTTGCCTTAATTCTCAATCAGTTATACACTCAGCCCAAACTTTCCTTAGTGCAAGCAGTGGAAACAGCCCTTAACCAGTTAGCAGATATTGCTAAAGCTGAGGGAGATATTTATTTTTGTGCCAATGTCATGGTTAGTGATGGTAAGCAGTTAGTGGCAACTCGGTTTGCCAGTCGTTCTCCAGCCCCCACTTTATATTGGCTAGAGGATGATCCCAACTATCCTGAAGCCGTTATCATTGCATCCGAACCATTATTTGAGGGAAACTGGAAACGTTGTCCCGAACAAAGTATTATTTCTGTGGGAGAGGATGGAAAAGTTTACACCAACCAAATCGCACCGCCATGCTATTTATGAAGCCCTCGAACAAGTGCGCGATCGCAGCTTAGAATTATTTGATCAGGTCGATTTTCAAACCTTTTGTCATCAAGCCCATGATGAGTTTAGCCCTGTGGGATGGCATTTAGGGCATATTGCCTTTACTGAGGGGTTATGGATATTAGAACACTTAAAAGGAACACCGCCGTTATATCCTCAATATCGGAAACTATTTGCCGCCGATATTCTCCCTAAAGCAGAGAGACAAAATCTTCCTCCCACCGAGGATATCCTCAACTATCTCCATGATATTCGCAGTTCTGTTTTGGACTATCTTGAAAGGGCAAACATTGAACAGCAAAATCGTCTCTGGTGGTGGCTCATTCAACACGAATGTCAGCATAGTGAAACCATTAGCTTAATTCTACAACTGCAACAACTTCAAACCCTTCCCGACTACCCTCTGGTTACTTCGACTCCTAATCAGGAAGTTTTACCGGAGATGATCGAAGTTCCAGCAGGAGAGTTTATCATGGGAAGCGATACGAATCCTCAAGATAATGCTCGTCCCAGTCATCGCCTCTATTTAGATCACTATTGGATTGATCGGTATCCTGTTACCTGTGGGCAATATCGAGAATTTATCAAAGCAGGAGGCTATCAAACCCGTCAATGGTGGTCAAAAGCAGGATGGGAATGGCTACAACAGAATCCTGTGGCAAAGCCTCTCTATTGGTCAGAAAATCAAGCATGGGATAATCATCCTGTTTATGGCGTGAGTTGGTACGAAGCCGAAGCCTACGCTAATTTTGTGGGAAAACGACTCCCCACCGAAGCAGAATGGGAAAAAGTCGCCCGTTGGAATCCTGTCACCGAGACATCTACCGCTTATCCTTGGGGAGATGATTTCCCGAACTCTTCTCATGGCAATTTTGACACCAGAGTCGGACAAACTACGCCAGTTAATTCCTATCCCGCAGGAGAAAGCCACTATGGGGTTTATGACTTATTAGGAAATGTTTGGGAATGGACAGCATCTTGGTTTTCCCCTTATCCCAATTTTGAATATTTTCCCTATCGCGGTTATTCCGAGGTTTATTTTGATAACCAGCATCGTGTGTTACGCGGTGGAAGTTGGGCAACACGCCCCCAAGCCTTAAGCAGCAGTTGGCGGAATTGGTATTATCCCCATTTACGTCAGATTTTTGCAGGCTTTCGTTGTGCCAAAAGTTGATACTACAGTCATTGGTCATTAGTCATTAGTCATTAGTCATTAGTCATTAGTCATTCGTTATTGGTTCACTGATTACTGGTCACTGACCACTGGTTTACAAACAACAAAGGACAAACAACAAAGGACAAATCAAGCCATGATTCGCACTCATCTTTGGATTTCAGGAAAAGTTCAGGGAGTCGGATATCGTCTTTCCGCTCAAAATGAAGCCCGAAAACTTGGGGTTAACGGTTGGGTGAAAAATCTCCCAGATGGTCGGGTAGAAGCCGTACTAGAAGGAGAAAAAACCGCTGTTGAACAAATGATGCAATGGTGTCGCCAAGGCCCGACATCCGCAGTGGTGAAAGATGTGCAAGTGCAAGAAGAACCCCCCGAAAACCTATCTCAGTTTCAAGTGGTGGCGTGACGAACAATGTCTGCAATTTGGGAGGCACTATCTTTGACGGCTAAACTCCCTGCTTTCTCGCTCATTTTGGCAAGGGTTTCTGGAGAGGCTAACCATTGTAAGCCCGTTTTTTTCAATTTGTCTGAGGTTAACTCTTGTTGGCGATAACTCACGCCTGCCCCTACTTCCACATAGGTTTGAGCATTATGCGCCTGATGATCTTCGGCTGCGTAAGGGTAAGGAATTAAGATGGCGGGGGTATGAGTAATGGCAAGTTCAGTTAAAGTTCCCGCACCAGCGCGACTAATGGCAAAGGTAGCGCGTTGTAATAATCCTGCCATATTGTCATAGAAGGGAAAGTTATAATACTGAGGATGTTGGAACGCATTAACATTAGCATCTCGTTCTCCGGTTAAATGCACTAAAAAAGCTCCAGCCTCTAACCAACTTTTTGCCACGTCTCGTACTAAGTGATTCACTGAGACTGCCCCTTGAGAGCCACCGACAACGACAATTAAAGGGGCTTGTTCAGGAATGTCTAAATCGAGGGGTTGCGGACGATGAAAGGCTTTTCTAACGGGGGTGCTTACCCAAATTGTCCGTTGTCGCGGAAAAAATTTTTTGGCAGTGGGAAACCCAAGGGCGACTGTATGACACCAAGCGGCAAACCAGCGAGTGACTTTCCCCGGAATGGCGTTAGACTCGTGGATAATCACAGGAATGCCACAAATGCGAGCCGCTAAAATGGCTGGGGCAGAAATATACCCGCCTGTGGTGAAAACTCCTTTAATCCGATGTTTTCTAATGAGAGAAACCACTTTCGTGACAGCAGGGGGAAGGCGAAAAGAAACCCCAATTGTTCCTAAGGCTAACCGCTTTTTCATGCCTTCAATATTGACGGTGGTTAAGGGGTAAGAATCAGG
Source organism: uncultured Dactylococcopsis sp. (assembly GCA_964617275.1). Lineage (GTDB taxonomy): Bacteria > Cyanobacteriota > Cyanobacteriia > Cyanobacteriales > Rubidibacteraceae > Halothece. Next base: position 14,882 of record CAZTXK010000023.1, read on the forward strand.
AACTAATTTATTTTCTAAACGTTCAGGCACACCAAGCCACTGAATCTCATAATCTGCTAATTCCTCGGCAACAGCAAGGGCGGGAAATAAATGCCCTCCGGTTCCACTGGCGGCAATTAATAAATTGGGCTTCTTTGGCTGCATTATCTTAGTTCTTCTACGGTGACACTTCCCTCTGGGGTTAACCAAGCAATCTGCTGGATGCCTTTATTTTGAGCATAGTTTTTCATTTCCTCAGGGGTGGCTTGTTCTAAAGCTAATTCCACGGATAAAGAAGGGTCTTTTTTTCGTAAGTCTTGGGCATAATTTAAGGCAGCAATTTGGGCTTGGGGGGTTTGGGGAACAATTAACCAACTACTGACACGCTTTGGTTCTGGGAGTTGGTTCTGTCGCAATAAACAGGCTTGTAGGGTGTCTAAGTTGAGGGCAAACCCAATGCCGGGTAAGTTTTCTCCTTGAGGATGGTATAAGCCTAATAGTTGGTCATAGCGCCCTCCTTGTCCAATGATACAGGTTTCTCGATCGGTTTGGGCGACCACTTCAAAAACAATTCCTGTGTAGTAGTCAATGGTTTGTAATAAACTGAGGTCTAAAGTTAAGGAAAAAGCGGTAGTTTGAGATAGTAACTCTAAGAGGGAGCGTAATTTCTGAACAATGGTTTTCCCAGTGTCATCTAAATCTAACTCCGAAACTTTTGCTAATACGGTTTCCGGGGTTCCTCTGAGGTCAAATAGGGTAAGAGCGCGTTGTTTGAGTTGCTCCGATAGGGGGAGATTTTCTAAACTGACGCGATCTAAATGGGCAATACAATATCGTACTTTTGCTCTTAATTGTTCGGGAAATGGTTCTAGCAGCGATCGCGTCAACCCTGCTTCTCCTAATACCAAATGCCAGTTTTCTAACCCCAGTTGTTCTAAACAATCTCGCAGTAATAAAATAATCTCACTGTCAGCAAATTCCCCTGTTGCCCCAATGAGTTCTACCCCGGCTTGATAAGATTCTATCTGTTCTCCGTGATGCCCTTCTGGCGAGCGAAACACATTGCCGTTATAAAATAATCTTTGGGGAAGGGATTTCCCTTGCATCCTTGTTACCGTCGCTCTGGCAATGGAAGCCGTAAATTCAGGGCGTAACCCTAACGGTTCATCGGTGCCGTCTTGCACTTGAATGACGGTTGCAGGTTCAATGGCTCCCCCTGCGGTGAGCGTTTCCACCCATTCTAGAGTAGAAGTAATAATTTGTTGATAGCCCCATTGGGAAAAGACTGTTTCTAGGTTTTGCGATAGCCATCGCTTTTGTCTAACTTCCACGGGAAGCCAATCTCTTGCGCCTGCGGGAGCTTGATGAAGCATAAATGTTGAGGTCATTACAGTCCGAAAAACGAAACTAGGTTTTTTCCCAGTAAATCTTGACGCTCTCCCATCAAATCAAACATATATGAGGGGAGATTCTTGGTTTTAACTGCTAACTAGGTCAGAGATTACGCCTTCCGTTTAGGAAAGCGCCTGCTCTGACCGTTGGTCAGCAAACGACCAACCTTTAACTGATGTCTTAAGCACATCTTTCAGGTTCTAGGCGTCTAAACAAGCCACCATCTTGGGAGTCCAAACCAATCTGCTTAATAGTAACATTGTTGACGGCGATTAATCTACCCATCAAATCTGATTTTCGACATTGCATTGAACAAGGCATTGACTTGGCGCAGAAGCGATTTGCCCAAAACCTACTGAGTTAAGGATAGGCTGTAACTTGACTTTTTAAAAATGGTATTAGTTGCGCGATCGCGCTCCAATTTTCCCCTAGGCTGGCGACTAAAGCAGTACAATCAAATCGTTGTCTGTCCAGTCAAATGACATCCTGATAATGA
>CAZTXK010000024.1:0-16169 GCA_964617275.1 uncultured Dactylococcopsis sp.
TGGCTTGGGCGGAGGCGTGTTTTTGCAGTTGTTGACGACAATAATCCACACAGGCAGCGCGAACTTGTGATTGAGTAAAAACTCCTGCCGCGATCGCGCTACTTTCGGAATATATTAGGGCAAGATCAGATTGTTGCGACGGTTTTAATCCCGCCACAATTCCTGCAGCCTGAAAGCCATTAGGGGCGGTTACTCCCCCAGAAATGGTTTTATAATCGCTCATTAGCTATTTGTTATTTGTTATTTGTTATTTGTTATTTGGTCACTGATCACTGATCACTGGTTTAACTTTTTCCCTAGAATTTGGTTCGTTAATTTGGGATCGGCACGTCCGCTGGTGCGTTTCATTACTTGACCGACAAAGAAGCCTTGTAGTTTCTTTTTCCCGCCGCGATATTTTTCCACTTCACTGGGATGATCGGCTAAGACTTGATCAATAATTCCTTCTAACTCGCTACTGTCGGAAATTTGGGTTAAGCCTTTGCTTTCCACTAATTCTTTCGGGGAACCGCCTTGGGTTAACAATTCGGGAAGAATCTCTTTGGCAATTTTGCCACTAATGGTTCCCTCATCAATGAGGTTCACTAATTCCGCTAATCCCTGCGGGGTTAGGGGTAATTCAGTGATTCTCAGTTTATTTTCATTGAGATGGGCGGCAATATCTTGTGTTACCCAATTTGCTACTTGTTTGGGATCAGCATTATTAGCAATGGTTTTTTCAAAGTATTCAGCAACAGCGCGATCGTCGGTTAACACATTGGTATCATACGCTGATAACCCTAACTCAGTTTCATAGCGGTGACGCTTTTGGGCGGGTAGTTCAGGAAGTTCGGATTGCCATTGTTCTAACTGTGCTTTCGATACCTTAATGGGAGGCAGATCAGGTTCGGGGAAATAGCGATAATCACTAGAGCCTTCTTTACTCCGCATACTCACCGTAACTTGCTTTCCTTCTTCCCAGAGACGGGTTTCTTGGCTTAAGGCTTCCCCCTCTTCTAACGCTTTAACTTGCCGTTCAATTTCGTAGTCAATGGCTTTTTCAATGGCACTAAAGGAGTTCATGTTTTTAATCTCAATTTTCGTGCCAAACTCATCACTTCCCACCGGGCGCACAGAGACATTAACATCACAACGGAGAGACCCTTCTTGCATATTGCCATCACTGACTCCCAAGTAACGGATAATGCGGCGTAATTCTTGGGCATATTCTGCGGCTTCTTTCCCGGTGCGAATATCCGGTTCGGAGACAATTTCTAATAACGGGACACCAGCGCGGTTAAAATCAACTAAAGAGTGGGTTGATCCTGAGAGGCGATCGCTGCCGACATGAACTAATTTCCCCGCATCTTCTTCCATGTGTAGGCGAGTGATACCGATTCTCTTCCGAACAGGATCACTGCCTGGTTTTTCAGCAATTTCAATTTCTAGCCACCCGTGTTCGGCGATAGGCAGATCATACTGGGAGATTTGATAATTCTTCGGTAAATCGGCATAGAAATAATGTTTACGGTCAAATTTACTGTAGGGGGCAATTTGACAATTTAGGGCTAATCCCGTTTTTACTGCCGACTCTAAAACTTTCTGGTTTAATACCGGTAACACCCCCGGATAACCTAAACAAATGGGTGAGACATTGGTATTAGGGGACGCACCAAATTCGGTGGAGATGGGGCTAAAAATTTTGGTTGCGGTACTGAGTTGACAATGGGTTTCTAACCCAATCACCGCTTCATATTGGGTTTTCACTGGGGCTGCAGTTGTCATGGAAACCTCCGTCGAAACGAGTAAGTGATGGTGTGCTGTCTATTTTATCGTGTCTTCAGCTTTATTATTAGGATTTTGAACTTGCATTACCACTAAGGTCATATCATCCACTAATTTTTTCTTATTGCCAATAAATGCCTGTACGGTGTTAAAGAGGTGTTCTACAATCGCTTCTGAAGTATATTGTTGGGCGGCAGCGTAGTGAAAAGTTTGAATCAGATTTTCTTCTTCAAAGCGTTGCCCTTTGGCGTTAACAGCATCGGTCAAACCATCGGTATAGTAGAGAAGGGTATCTCCGGGAGAGAGTTGAACCCAATTCTCGTCATATTGAGAATTTGTATCCAGTCCGACTAACATTCCTTGGGTATCTAAACGATGGACAAGGTTAGTGCTGGCTTCCCACCAAAGAGGGGGGTTATGGGCGGCATTAGTGTAAGATAAACGGCGAGTCTGAGGATCATATTGAGAATAAAAGAGAGTGACGAAGCGATGAGAACTTTCTAAGTCTTCATACATCACGCGGTTCAGGTGTTCGAGAATTTTGGCGGGGGAATGGTGGTTGAGAACTTCCGCCCTTAACATGCCGCGAGTTAGGGTCATGATTAAACCTGCGGGAACCCCTTTGCCCATAACATCGCCGATCACAATACTCCAAGGAACGGTACTCCCCTCTTCTGCTTCGGTGTGGTTTTGCGGTTGGTCGTAGTTGGCAGGGATAAAGTCATAATAGTCTCCGCCCACGTGGTTAGCGGTGTGACAGGCGGCGGCAATATCAAGTCCTTTGATTTTGGGGTATTTACGGGGAAGGAGGTGGAATTGGATTTCGGTGGCAACTTCTAATTCGCGATCGAGCTTTTCTTTTTGCTGCACTTCAATAGTTAGATCATTATTAGCAATGGCAACTGCGACTTGATCGGCAACAAGCTGCACTAATTTTTGACGGCTGAGAGTCCATTCATAAGCGCGATCGCGCGTAAACACATAAACGCGTCCTCTCTCTTTTCCTTTGGTTAAAATCGGCGTTCCAAATACCTGAATATCTTCGGGTAAAGCTCTTTGAATTAAGGCATCGAGATCAAAATTTTCTCCGAGTTCAGCTACTTGTTTATTCCCTAATTCCCGTGTCACTTTCGAGATGCTATGACGAACTTCTTGACACTCTAATCCCCCCTGACAATGCAGTTGTTGCAAAGTGATTTTTCCTTCTCCTTTATAAAGTAAAAGGGCGCTTCCATCCGTATCAGAAACCCGAGCCGCCATCAGAGGAATAATCTCTAAAAACTGATTGAGATTATTAAAACTTCGTAGGGCGAAGCCAAGAGAACTTAACAGATTTTGAACTTTATTTTGCTCACGCCCTAAACTTGCAACTAATTCTTTTAGGGTCGAAATCGGAGCTTCTTTCGGAGTAATTTCTCGATCTCGATTGTTATTTTCAGAAGAAGGTTGTGGAGCAGGTAAAGCAGTCATAGGATTAAAATTAGAAATTTACAATTAATCAAGAAGCAATCAAACAATAAGGTTAATGTCATTGTAAGTTAAGATATATTCAGAACGAATGTTGAAATCCCTGTTGGCTTCCTTATGCTAGAAAATTTACAATTGTTTCTGTACCAAGTACAACAATTTGCTGATCAGTTAGTTTCAGAACAATTAAATCAGCTAACTCCCCTTAGCCTTGGGATTATTTTTGTTGCTGGCTTGCTCACCAGTTTGACTCCCTGTATGCTGTCCATGTTACCGATTACAGTGGGTTATATCGGTGGGTCGGATACGGAAGGGCGAACCAGTGCTTTATGGAAATCCAGCTGGTTTGCCTTAGGGCTAGCCACTACTTTAGCAGGCTTGGGAATTTTTGCAGCCGGGTTTGGACGAGTTTATGGCCAAGTGGGGATCGGTTTACCGCTTCTTGTCAGCGCGATCGCGATTATTATGGGCTTAAACCTCTTAGAAATTATCCCGTTGCGTTTTCCCTCTCTGGGAGCAACCCAATGGATTAAAGATGATTTCCCAGCCTCAGTGCGTTCCTATTTATTAGGCTTAACCTTTGGCTTAGTGGCTTCTCCCTGTAGCACTCCCGTCCTAGCGAGTTTACTAGCTTGGGTGGCAAATACGCAGGATTTAGTTTTAGGAGCTGGACTTTTATTAGCTTATACGGGCGGCTATGTCACCCCCCTAGTCATTGCTGGAACTTTTACCGCTTCCATCAAAAAGTTCTTAGAATTTCGCCGTTGGGGAGGGTGGATTAGCCCTGTTAGCGGTGCGTTACTCATTGGCTTTGGAGTGTTTTCTCTGTTACTACGATTACCGGTAAATCAATTTTAATTCTTTAATAATGAGCAATCAAACAACAAACTTGAGCCTATCTTGGCTGAAACAAGGATGGCAAAAATTAATTTCCCGCTTGGCAGATTTGCGTCTTGCCATTATTTTACTCCTCGCGATCGCGCTTTTTAGTGCTACTGGTACCATCATCGAACAGGGGCAATCGGTTGCTTTTTATCAAAATAATTACCCGCAAGAGCCTGCCGTTTTAGGCTTTCTTTCTTGGCAACTCATTCTCACCTTAGGCTTAGATCATGTTTATACCACTTGGTGGTTTGTTAGCCTTCTCGTCATCTTTGGTAGTAGTTTAACTGCTTGCAGCTTTACTCGACAAATTCCCAACCTTAAATCAGCACGACGGTGGCAATATTATAAACGTCCTAGTCAGTTTGAAAAACTCGCCCTAAGCACTAAACTTTCTAACCTTTCTGTGGATCAAGTCATTCCTGAATTAGAAAAACATAATTATAAAATTTTTCAAGAGGGGAATCAGCTTTACGCCCGAAAAGGAATCATCGGACGCATTGGGCCGATTGTTGTTCATATTAGTATGCTAATTATTCTAATCGGGGCAATTTGGGGGGCCTTTACAGGATTTATGGCGCAAGAAAAAGTTGCCACTGGAGAAACTTTCCAAGTCCAAAACATTTTTGAAGCCGGGAAATTATCACAGTCGCAAGTTCCCCAAGATTGGAAAGTCAGGGTTAATGATTTCTGGATTGATTATACCAAGGAAGGCGCGATCGATCAGTTTTACTCAGATTTATCGGTGGTTGATCTCGAAGGAAATGAACTCAAGCAAGAAACCATTCACGTTAATCACCCGCTTCGCTACGACGGGGTTACTTTTTATCAGACTGATTGGGGCATTTCTGCTGTTAAAGTGCAAATCAATAATAGTCCCACTTTTAAATTACCGATGGCAAAATTAAACCAAGAAGGAGAAGGAAACCTGTGGGGAACATGGGTTCCCATTAAGCCTGATTTAAGTGAAGGAGTCTCACTTCTTGCCCGTGACTTAAAAGGAACACTGTTAGTTTATGACACCAGCGGAAAATTAACAGGAGTGGTACGTCCCGGAATGGAAATTCAACTAGAAGGGATTACTCTAAAAGTCTTAGATTTAATCGGTTCAACTGGCTTGCAAATTAAAGCTGATCCAGGCATTCCGATTGTTTATACCGGTTTTGGCTTACTGATGATCGGCGTAGTCATGAGTTATGTTTCCCATTCCCAAATTTGGGCGTTACAACAAGGAAACTATCTTTACTTAGGAGGAAAAACCAATCGCGCTCAAGTGGGCTTAGAAAAAGAATTTCTAGAAATCGTTAGCAGCTTAGAATCTAAATCACCTCAACTAATTGCCTCTTCAACTTGACGAATCACCAAAATATTTATAAAGTTAAGAAAAGTTTAACTGCTATTTCCTTATAGCTAACTTCTTACTCTCTCTTACTGGTTTAAGATAGAGCAGAAGGTAAGTGTAACAAGGATTGAAATAACCCTTTTACAATCACAAAAAAACTACTATAGCAATATGATCTCATTTGTAAAAAGTAGCTTAACTTCAGATCCCCCCTAACCCCCCTTAATAAGGGGGGAATTAAAGGGGGGATCAAATGCAGGAATTTACAACTGATTTAGGATTGCTATAGTAAATACACTCCTTATTTCCAATTACTTACGTACTACTGATGATCAAGCAAAATTTCAAATCAATAACGAGTCTAACCGCCAGCTTTGCCCTTTTATTAGGCGTGGCTGCTTGTGAACCACAAGCTGGAACTGACACAGCAGACAACCAGACTAGCGAAGAATCCGCAGAACAGCCCGGTGCTGGTGTGGAAGTAACTGCCGCTTACAGTGTGTTAGAAGAGCGATTTCAAACCGAAATCGTTAACATGGCTCTAGAAGAATTGGGCTATGAAGTAGTTGAACCCAAAGAACTGGAATATGCCACCATGCACACGGACATCGCTGGGGGAGGTTTAGACTATACTCCTGTTCATTGGGAAAAATTACATAGCGACTTCTACACCGAAGCTGGCGGTGACGAGGTATTTCAACGCATGGGGATTATCGTAGAAGATATGGTGCAAAGTTATCTCATCGATCGCGAAACCGCCGAAGAATACGACATTAATAATATCAAAGACTTACAAGATCCAGAAATTGCCGAACTCTTTGATAAGGACGGAAATGGCAAGGCAAATTTAACAGGATGTAACCCGGGATGGGGCTGTGAATTGGTTATTGAGCATCACCTTGATGAGTATGGTTTAAGAGATACTGTTGAACATGATCAAGGGCAATACATGACTCTCATGGCAGATACCATCACTCGCTTTGAACAGGGAGAACCCATTTTATACTACACTTGGACTCCCTTGTGGGTGAGTTCTGTGTTAACCCCCGGGGAAGAAGTGGTTCGGTTAGAAGTTCCCTATACCTCTGTTCCTGAAGAACAAGGGGAAGTTACCGAAGAAGAGACCACAGTTGATGGGAAAAACCTAGGCTTTGCCCTTGATCAAATGTGGGTTTTAGCTAACCGCGAGTTTGCCGAAAATAATCCTGCTGCTGCTTCTGTATTTGAATCGGTACAAATTCCCATTGCGGATATTAACGAACAAAACAAAAAAATGCGCGAGGGGGAAGACTCAGAAGAAGATATCCGTCAGCACGCTGAAACATGGATTGAAGAAAACCAAGAACAGTTTGATCAATGGGTTTCCCAAGCCCGTGAAGCGGCTGAATAGGAATTAATACCATTAATCCCCCCTTAATCAGGGTTGAGTTGCCTCCCTACATATGAAATATCAAAAAGCCTGCTACACTGGCTAAGCCATTTAAGCCCCCTTTCCAAGGGGGTTTGGGGGATTTCATGTTAAACCGTTTGAGCTTGTTGCACTTGGGGTTGGAATTGGAAGAGAGAATAGACCACATTGCGACGCATATCAATCATCATTTCTAAGAACATTTCGTATCCCTCTTGTTTATACTCGACTAAAGGATCGCGCTGTCCATAGCCTCGTAAGCCCACTGATTCGCGCAGGGAGTCCATAGCTTGCAAGTGTTCCCGCCAGAGGTTATCAATTTGCTGTAACATAAAGAACCGTTCTGCTTGTCGCATTAATCCAGGTTGGAGTTTTTCGACTTCCGCTTCTTTAATGTCGTAAGCCTTGTGAATTTCCTCGTGTAGGAAGTTTTTCATTTCCCCAAACGTCATATCCTCTAGTTGGGAGGCTTCTAAGTCATCGAGAAGATAAACAAACTCTTTCACTTTTGCCACCATGGATTCTAAATCCCATTCTTCAGGCGGTAATTCAGGGTTAACATAGGCATTCACAATATCGTCCATGGTGCGCCGCGCATATTCTAAAACCTGATCTTTCAAGTCTTTTCCTTCTAACACCCGTCGCCGTTCCGCATAAATCGCCCGACGTTGGTTATTCATCACTTCGTCATATTCAAAAATTTGTTTCCGAGTGTCATAGTAGAAGGTTTCCACTTTGCGCTGGGCATTTTCCAGAGAACGGGTTAATACGCCAGATTCAATGGGCATATCTTCCTCTACCCGAAAGGCATTCATCATCCCTGAAACCCGACTACCGCCAAAGATGCGAAGTAAGTTATCTTCTAAGCTGAGGAAAAAGCGGGTGGAACCGGGGTCACCTTGTCGTCCGGCGCGTCCTCGCAACTGGTTATCAATACGACGAGATTCGTGGCGTTCGGTTCCAATGACGTGCAAGCCACCGAGTTCTACCACTTCATCATGTTCACGGCTGGTATAGTCTTCATAAATTTCATAAATTTCCCGATACACTTGCCGTAAGTTTTGTAACACAGGATCATCGGTGGGGGCTTTTTCGGCAGCGACAGCAACTTTTTCTTCTGCGTCTAATTCCGATAAACTTTGTAAGCCGTATTCTTGGACAGCATAATCGACGGCTTCTTTTAATCGCTGTTCCGTTTCCTTCGGTAATTCGGTGGGGAAAATTTGCGGTGAAGCCTGCCAGCTTTTAACTTTCTTTTTCTCTTTTTGGTCTTTGCCAAAGCCTTGTCCGCGATTACGCTTTTTGTTCCCCGGAACACTGACGGCTAACTCATCGTCATCCTCAGGAATGACAATTTTGGGCATAAAGTATTCCCGAACTTTTAAGCGGGCCATGTAGTCGGGGTTACCGCCTAAGATAATATCGGTGCCGCGTCCCGCCATGTTGGTGGCAATGGTAATTGCACCTTTTCGTCCGGCTTGGGCAATAATTTCGGACTCTCGTTCGACATTCTCAGGACGAGCGTTAAGAACATTATAGGGAATTCCGCGCTCGTCTAATAGTTTGGAGAGAACTTCTGATTTTTCGACACTGGTGGTTCCTACTAACACAGGACGACCTTTTTCGTGCATCTCTTGACATTCATCAGCGACGCACTTCCATTTCCCCCGTTCATTTTTGTAAACCACATCAGACAAATCCCGACGGGCCAGAGGTAGGTTAGTGGGAATAATGGTGACACTGAGGTTATAGATTTTTTCAAATTCGGCTTCTTCGGTTTTTGCGGTTCCGGTCATCCCTGAGAGTTTGGGATAGAGGAGGAAGAAGTTTTGATAGGTGATACTGGCAAGGGTTTGGGTTTCTTTTTGAATTTCTACTCCCTCTTTGGCTTCAATGGCTTGGTGTAAGCCATCACTCCACCGTCGCCCGGGCATCACCCGTCCGGTAAATTCATCAACAATGACCACTTCCCCGTTGCGGACAATGTAATTAACGTCTTGGGTAAAGAGTTCTTTGGCTTTAATGGCGTTAAAGACATAGTGCGCCCAAGGATCATCCGGGTTATATAAGTCTTCTACCCCGAGCAGTTCTTCGGCTTTGGCAAATCCTTCATCGGTGAGGAGAACACTGCGGGCTTTTTCATCGACTTCGTAATGTTCTTCATTTTCTAGTTCTTTCGCGATTTGGGAGGCGCGAATATATTTTTCGGTGGGACGTTCGACTTGACCGGAAATAATGAGAGGGGTACGGGCTTCGTCAATGAGAACGGAATCGACTTCGTCAATGATGCAATAGTTAAAGGGACGTTGTACCACTTCTTCGAGGGAAGTTGCCATGTTATCCCGAAGATAGTCGAAGCCCAGTTCGCTGTTGGTGGTATAAGTGATGTCACAGGCATAGTTTTTTTGCCGCTCTTTGGGGGACATTCCTTGTTGAATTAAGCCGACGCTTAATCCGAGAAAACGGTGAACTTGTCCCATCCATTCCGAGTCGCGACGGGCAAGATAGTCGTTAACGGTGACTACATGAACCCCTTTTCCAGAAAGGGCATTGAGGTAACAGGGAAGTGTCGCGACTAGGGTTTTGCCTTCCCCTGTTTTCATTTCGGCAATTTCGCCGTTGTGGAGGACAATTCCCCCTAAAATTTGGACATCATAATGCCGCAAGCCTAAAACGCGATTTGCGGATTCTCTAACGACGGCAAAGGCTTCGGGTAGAATTTCTTCGATGATTTCCTTTTCTTCGTTTTCGTTTTTGGCTTGGGCAAGTTTTTCTTGAAATTCTTGGGTTTTTCCTCTCAGTTCTTCGTCAGAGAGACCTTTGATATCTTCTTCGTAGAGGTTAACTTCGGTAACAATGGGTTGTAGTTTTTTTAGTTTGCGTTCGTTGGGGTCGCCAAATAGTTTTTTCAGGAACATAGTTCGGTGAGGATTAATTTATAAGAGAGTTTATTAATTGATTTTATTTCTGATATTTATGTTATCATTGCTATTTGCTTATTGTTGGATCGGGATCGCGCCTTGGCTAGTAGGTTGGCTATAGGGGGCTTTTAAGTTTCGCAATGCTGCTGTTGTTGTCCTTGACGGTCGGTTTTCACCCATTTCAGTTTTTTGGGTCGAACGGCGAGGCGGGCGGTCATACTGGGAATAATGAGCAACCAGTGCAACATATAAATCGTGCCCCGAAGAGTTGCTAGAATTGCTGTTTTGAAATTCCTAGTTTCACTGGTGGTTTGTATCCCTCGCAACATTCCCCAAATGGAGACAAGAAACATCATCGCAGTCGCCGGGAAATAAAGGGGGGGTTCTTGCCGTATCATGACCATGAGAAAGTCGGGAATGGCGGCGGTGGGAAGAATATATTGGAAGAGAAGAAAGGCACTGAGATCAAGGGTTTTATTAAAGCCCATAGGGTTGCGAATGATCCAACGCCAATAGTCAAGGTAGCGTTGATAACCTCCTTCGGCCCAACGGTTTCTTTGATGCCAAAGCCCGATCGCGCTAGTAACGCCTTCTTCTTGCACACTGGGATGAGAGAGAAACCCAATTTCCCATTGATCTAAGTGTAAACGAATGGTTAAATCTAAGTCGTCGGTAATGGTTTGTTCGTTCCATTTGCCACAACTAGCGAGGGCGCGACGGCGGACAAATTGACCATTTCCTCGCAGTTCGCCAATTCCCCCTAAACTAATGCGATGTTGCTGGAAATAACTATCTAGTGCCATTTCTGCGGCTTGTCCTTTGGTCCAAAAGTTAAAGTCAGCATTGGCAATCTTTTTTCCCACTTGCACAGCGCCCATGGTATCCCGTTGGAAAAAGGGAACCACTCGGCGCAGGAGATCCTTTGGAATTTGGGCATCGGCATCAAAGACGGCAAGAATTTCTCCTTTACTCAGGCTTAGAGCCTGATTTAATGCCCCAGATTTCCCGCCTGTGGCGTTGGCAGGTCGATGTAAAATTCTTAACTGTTTATAGTCTTGGGCAAATTTGTCTAATAAGGCAGGGGTTTCATCGGTGCTGTGGTCGTCAATGATCCAAATCTCGTATTTGTCCTGGGGATAGTCGAGATGGCAGAGGCTTTCTACTAATTCTGTAATTACTGCTTCTTCATTTTTCGCCGCCACTAATATAGAAACGGTGGGAGCGACAGCTAAATTTTGGTCTGATAAGGGTTGAGGAGAAGTAGCGGGGGCACTCCCAATCATGCGAGCAATTTGTATGGTAAAAAGAACGGTTACTGCTAAGACTAACCATGATCCCCACGCCAACAGGTGAAGAGCAATGGTTGTTCCCCAAACCATCATTAGGGTAACCGCTGCTTTCCAGCGTCTGCCACCAATTCCTTGCAGATATAAACTCCAGTCTTCGTCGTCTTCATCGTCGTCAGACCACTCTGAGAGCAGGGCTTCAATGGGGTTGAACTCTTCGTAAGAATGATTGTCTGTCCAAGGATTTTGTGGCATATAGGTTTAGGGAAATGATTGACAGTATAGTTGCTCTAGCTCTATCTTAACTTTAGATAATAAAACTTAAATGTTAGTAAAGTTGGCAGTAAGCCATAGTTTTTTGCGAGTATAGCTTGTTTTTTTAGGATTAACAGACATTTATTTAAAGGTTGGTTAAGAAAAAATGCTTATCGAATGGCAATGGGTTGCGATCGCGCTGGTAAGTGTCGTTTGGGTAGAGTTGATTCGAGATAGTTATCACTTATTATCTCACTTTTGGAAACCGCTCTATCGCTTGCACCATATCCACCATCGCGTGTTTCGTCCCGACTTAACAGTGATTGATTCGGCTTTGTACCGTCGTTCCCAGTGGCAAAACGATGTTCCTGAACATGGCGTGATGTTGGTAGCGAGTTCGTTACCGTTCTTGCTAACTTCTCATTGGACAGCCCTAGCAGGAACCATTTACACTTTCTTTTTTTTGGGAGGTGCGATCGCGCGAGGATTGGGTTTGAAATATATTGATGAATTAACCGACATTACCCATCGTCCCGGATCTTTTAGGAATCTGCCAGGTCGCTGGTTTGTGAATCGTCCTTATCATTGGCGACATCATTTTGATGACCAAAGGGCTTATTATTGCAGTACATTTACGATTTTAGATAAATTGTTAGGCAATTCGGTTTCGTTGAAGGGGAAACGAGTTGCGGTAACGGGCGCTTCGGGAACGTTAGGCAAGGCGTTGTTAGAAGTGTTGCGCGATCGCGGCGCGAAGGTCACTGCTTTGACTTCTAAGTCGGAATCAGTGATGCTGAAAGATGAAACGGAAGTGAAGACAATTACTTGGAAACTTGGTCTGGAAAAGGATATTCTCCCAGAGTTAGAAAAGATTGATATTTTAATCTTGAATCATGGGATTAATGTTCATGGAAATCGCAACCAAAGCGCGATCGAATCTTCTTATGAGGTGAATGCTTTTTCCAGTTGGCGGTTGCTAGAGGCGTTTCTGGATACTATTAAAACGAATCAGGATAAAGCCTGTAAGGAAGTTTGGGTGAATACCTCCGAAGCGGAAGTAAGCCCTGCTTTTAGCCCCCTTTACGAATTATCTAAACGCACCTTGGGGGATTTAGTGACTCTCCGTCGGTTAGATTCCCCTTGTGTAATTCGGAAAGTTATTTTGGGGCCATTTAAGAGTAATCTCAATCCCATTGGCGTAATGTCCCCTTCTTGGGTGGCGAAACAGATTGTTAATTTGGCGGTGCGTGACTTTCGTAACATTATTGTCACGATTAACCCCTTAACTTATTTCGTTTTTCCCTTAAAGGAGTTTTTCGTTTCTGTTTATTTTCGATGGTTTTCTTCTAATTCCTCTGAGAATTAGTTTGCATACCACAAAAATTAAATTTTGCCCACCCCTTCTTGTCTATCTCCTTATTCCTTAGCAAAACTTCATGTTTTTATCGGGGGTTTGTCAAGGGGGGTCTTTTTCGGGGTCGCCACGACAAAATGGGGCTTTTAATGGCTAATTTTGAAAATTGTGTCTATTCCCCATTATCTTAAGTTTCCATTATTCTCTAACAAGTAACCTCCTCTTGTCAAGCCCTTCTGTTTCCCATTCCTGCGTTGCCTGTTAAGTAATGTTAAGAAATAAAAGATAAGAAATCCTGATACTTATTGACTTTAAGTTTAGCTTTTCTAATTAATTTAAATATTTTAAGGCAGGCTAGATGTTTGCGGTCAGGCTTTTTAATAAAGCCACAGCTTAACGTTTATTATTGATAGTTTAGCACAAAATTGCCTGCTAAAAAGATAGAAATTACTCTATAGGATCAATCTAAGAATTTGCTAGCGAATGATTGGTCAGTGTTGCCCCAGAAAACTGTAAGATCGACGTAAAAGACGAAAAAGGAAGCAAGCGTAATGACAGTTGCCAGTACCATTCCCGCATTTTGCCAAGGGATTCAACATTTTGCGGAGAGTCTGCCCGAATTTGAGAGTTATGGGCAAGAAAGCGCGATCGCGCAAGGAGAAACAACAATCAGTTCCCCGAGCGATCCCAAAGCTGTTTATCAAACCCTCTTAGGCGCAGAAGCCCTACGTTACCTAACCCTACAAATTACCGCCTCCAAACAATCAGGGCATCCTGGTGGCTTTGCCAGTATTGCCGAAGGAATTTCCGCCTTGATGATGCTCGGGTACAAAAACATTATCACGGAAGTGGGACACCATGCCCCCGGCTTTTATAGCAATGTCTTCTTAGACCGTTCCTTAGAGGAAATGGGGATTGAAACCGTACAGCAGTTGCGCGATCGCTTTCGGGAAACCCATGGACTATTAGGACACCTATCGGGACAAATTCCGGGATTACTAAATCCAGCCGGACCTCTTGGACAAGGGCAGCATTTCGCCATGGCAGCGGCGAGACTGAACCCTGGAACCCTCTTTCCCGTAACCATTGGTGATGGGGGAATTGGTGAGCCTTATGTCATGTCAAGTATTGCTCATTTCCACACAGCTTACCCCAGTGTGACTAACTTCCTTCCTATCCTCGTCTGGAATGGTTATTCCCAAGAGCATCACAGCATGGTTTCTACTAAAACCAATGACGAGATGAAACGCTACTTTACGGGAAATGATTTCCAAGAAGTCCTCTTAGTCGATGCCAAAGACTACGATGATGCCAACCAGACTGGAGACTATGTCGATAGTAGTCTCTTTTCAGTTAAGCAACGGCTTGCCTTTACCCAAGCGATTTTAGAAAACACGGCAAAAGCCGCTCAATCAGCATTAGATGGGAAATTAACCGTCCTGATTATCAAACAACTCAAAGGAACCGGTGTCCATAAACGCGGCGCAAAATCTCATAACCTGTATCCCGGGGATACAGTAGAAAAAGACTATATTGTTAACGCCTTAAAAGAACGTGCTTTAACCCCTAAGGCTTGGGAATTAGTTCGCAATAACTTTACCCGTGCTGGCGGTGGTCCGGCTTCTAAAACGGTTGTTACCGAAAAAGAACTTCCCCTTCCTGATGTGGGAGAATTGCCGAAAGAAGAATACCCTGTCGGCGGGGAGAAAAAAGTAGCTACCACTGCGATGGGAGCATTAGTTGCCCATGTGGGACAACAAGACCCCAACTTTATTGTCTCCAATGCGGATGGCAATGCTGCTTCTGGTATTAATAACATCAATCAAGCCCTAAAAATCATTCATCCCACTGCTGATGAAGACTATTTCCAACAACCGAAAGGACAAGTTTATGAACCTCTCAGTGAAGATGCTTGTGCTGGTTTAGCGGCTTCTACGGCGTTAATGGGGGCGCGAAGTCTTTGGTGTTCTTATGAATCATTTGTTATTAATGGACTGCCAATATGGCAAACGGTTACCCAAGCAATGGCAGAATTGCGTCGTCCTACACCTTCTACAATTACTTTATTTACGGCTGGGGCGTTAGAACAAGGGCGCAATGGTTGGACACACCAACGCCCAGAAGTGGAAAACTACTTTGCAGGAATGATGCGAAATGGCAATGTTTTCCCTCTCTTCCCCTGTGATGCCAATAGTATCCAAGTTTGTTACGAGTGGGCTTTAAATACCAAAAATAAAGGCATTACCATTACTGCCTCTAAATCAGGGTTGCCGGTTCGTAGTACCTTTCAACAAACTAAGGAAGGATTAGAAAAGGGTGCCTTTATTCTTCAAGAAACCCCCGGTAATCAAACGGTGGTTTTAGCCGTAATTGGGGATATGACTTTAAATCCTGCCCTAGAAGCAGCAAAACAGTTAGAAGCCCAAGGGATTGGTTCAAAAGTTGTGTCTGTCATTAGTCCGCGTCGTCTCTATCGTCCGAGTGATATTGCTCTCGAAAATTGTGCTGAAGCGGATACGCAGTTTATCAGTGATGCTGAATTTAATACGCTTTTCCAAGGGGATGCGCTAATTGGCATTACTGGCGCTTCTAGTGCCATGTTGGAACCGATTATGTTACGCAGCATTTGTCCACGGGATACTTTTGCTTGGAAACGTGGAGAAACGGCAGCCAGTGCGAATGATGTGATGGCAATTAATGGCTTAACTGCAGAGAATTTTGTGAAGCGAGCGGTTAGTTTGTTAGGTTAATTTCAAAATGGGTGGGCAATGCCCACCAACAAAAGATTAATCA
Source organism: uncultured Dactylococcopsis sp. (assembly GCA_964617275.1). Lineage (GTDB taxonomy): Bacteria > Cyanobacteriota > Cyanobacteriia > Cyanobacteriales > Rubidibacteraceae > Halothece. The sequence continues at coordinate 15,473 of CAZTXK010000024.1, forward strand.
ATGTAACCCATTAATAAGCCGGGATCATCAATTTGATTAGAAGCAACCGGACGATTACCAAAGTTAGAGTAGCTTTCGGTAATATTGAGGGTACTCACGCCAATGGGGCGACTTCCAGAAGAGTAGAAATTTCCCACTGTGGGTAATTGGGTGGCAAACACAGGACGTTCGCCGCCCATGGTGCGGAAACTCTCGACAACTTGAAGGTCACTCGCCAAAATGGGACGGTCGCCTCCCATGGTACGGTAAGTTGCGAAAATTTTTAATTTGCCACTACCAACGGGACGGTCGCCAATTGTTTTCAGAGCAAGGGATTCTTGACTACGGGTGGCGGGTTTAGTTTCCTCTTTGGTTTGGGTTTCGGCAGGGGCTTCCTGAGTTGATTGCTCTTCCTCTGCTTCTAGGGTGGCAAATTCTTGGGCTTCTTGTTCACTCATAATATTTTCCTTAACGGTGTATTCCCTACTTAAACAGTTTTTGAATAATAAGTTTACACTTTTATGTTTTCTTTGGGTTTGCTCCCATTATAGGAAATTATGGGCATGGGGGACAAAGTTCCAAGTTGAACGGGAAGAATAGAAAATCTGATCTGAGGAATTAGATATTTTAATCTGTGAATAAGGCTTCCCAATTTTTTACTTGGGTTTGCGCCTCACTTGTTCCTTCATTGGGAAATTGAGGAAGGAAATCTTTATCG
>CAZTXK010000025.1:0-13151 GCA_964617275.1 uncultured Dactylococcopsis sp.
AGCCATAATCAATAGTCAAAAGGTAACCTTTGCGGAGACAGCGAGAGACTTGCTTTAACCAATCATTGATAGCTAAATTAACTTCGGTTTGAAACCCATCTTCATAAGCAGAGGAGGGAAAATCAATTCCCACTGTTGCAAAATAATTCCTTATTTCCTCTGTAGAAAGATGCCCCAGCACTTCTTGAAAAGGTAAAGGATTTTGTTCGGAAGCAAGAGTAACATAAATTTCTTTTAGTTTTCCCGCTTCAATTTGAACCCGATGAACGGGGAAAGCATCCACTAACTCGTTAGAAAATAAGCAACCTGTTAAAGAGGCTTCAGGAATATCGTCCCAACTTTTCCAAGTTATATTGATTTCTTTTTCTTGCCAGCTTTGCAGTGTTTGTTCTTGTTCCTCAATTAAAGTTGAAGATTGTTCAATAATATGGTAATGAACAGCACTTAAAAAATCGGGATAATGTTGGGATAAATAACTTAAAATATCGTTTGCTAATTCTCCCTTACCAGCGCCCATTTCCACTAAATCAAATGAGGTTGGCTTCCCTAACACCTCCCACATTTCTACAAATTGCTGGGCTAATAATTCCCCAAAGTCACTCCCCAAAGAAGAAGCGGTAAAAAAGTCACCACTTTTTCCAATATTAATATCTTTAGCATTATAATACCCGTGTTGGGGATGATATAAGACTAAATCCATATAGTCGGCAAAGGTTATTTTATTTTCTGGAGAACTATTAATTTCCTCTTGAATGATTTGCACTAATTGGGGATTGTTTTCACTCATTAGAACTTGCCCTGAAATTGATTGGGAATTAGAAACCCTAGCTCATCTAGAGTATCACAGGAAAATCTTTTGGAAATAGCAGCTTATGCGTTAAACTAAGACCGATCGCGCTATAGAGTCGGTAAAACGTGGTTGTACAAGCAGAACAAACAATTCAACTCCTAGAAAAGCCTACCCAAGAACTCCTCAACTGGGCAACAGAAATTGATTACTCGGATCTGAGTTATTTGGAAAAAGGGGCGGCGTTTGCCCGTCGTCTTGGCGCACACTATCGGGAAGATGGGTTAACCGAAATTGGCTTTTGGACTCCCGAACTCACCGGGGAAGTCATGCGCCCTCGTGCCATTTATTTAGAAGTCTTTACCCCGACAGCAGAGGTAGATTTTCAAGCAAAAAGCCAGACTCTTAAATTTAAGCGCGATCGCGTCCCCCTGTGTCAACAAGGAGAATACTTTTGGGGCGTTTATTCGGGCATGCAACCCGGTAACCGACAACAACTAGGAAGTCTCTACTGGCTACGCTACGTGGATCCGCGAGAAGAACTGCAAATCGATCGCGATGTTGTCGCCTACTCCCTTCCCTATGGAATTTTTGGGCCAGCAGAAGTGTATGACATCAACCGTCTGCAACAAGAACGCCCTGACTTACCCTATTTCCAAGAAACCGCCCAAACCGATGAAGAGGGCAATATTCCCCGAGTGCCAGCCCCAAATAACATTCTACAACTGCACGTAGGAACCGCTTCCCAAGAAGGAACATTTGCTGGTTTAACCCGTGTTTATCAAACTATTTCCCATAAATTAGCCCAAGGAGAACCATTAACCCCCACCGAACAAAACTATATTGGCTATGATGCGGTACAACTGCTGCCCATTGAACCCACCATCGAATACCGCGATGATTATAGCCCCATTAGTGAATTTTTTGACTTTGACGACAACGAAACCGAACCCCCAGACTCCGCCCATCTCCCTCTCAACGATGAAGTAGAAATTGAACTGAAAAAGCCTAGCACGCAAGATTGGGGGTATGATGTCCCCATTTTAGGCTCTAGTGCCACTAACCCAGCAATTTTAGGCAGTTTACGCCCCCATGAAGTAATTGATTTTATTGCCACCCTTCATAACTTCGCCACCGGTCCCATTCAAATTATCTATGATTTAGTGTATGGTCATGCCGATAATCAAGCAGAATTTCTCATTAACCGCCAGTTTCTCAAGGGCCCCAATATGTATGGGCAAGACTTAAACCACCAATTGCCCACCGTTCGGGCGATTTTTCTAGAGATGCAGCGGCGGAAACTCAATACGGGCGCAGATGGGATTCGTGTCGATGGCGGACAAGATTTTCGCTTCTTTAACCCTCAATCAGGAAGAGTGGAACAAGATGATGCTTATTTACTCGCTATGAGTGATGTGGTGCAGGAAATTGGCGAGAATAAGCGGTTAATGTTTACCATTTTTGAAGATGGTCGCCCTTGGCCGGCCCCGGGATGGGAAGAAATTTCTACCTATCGCGATTTAATTGCCCTCAAACCCGAATCTTATCAATGGGGCCCCCTAATTTTTGCTCATAATACCCCTGCTTTAGCAGGATTTTGGGAACGGAAATGGCGGCGAGTCACCGAAGTGATGTTTGAAGGCGATCGCTGGATTACAGGCTGTGCTAACCATGATACGGTTCGCCGCGGCAATCAAATTGATCCCAATGAGGGCATTAACTGGAATTTAGGCAAAACCCTCCCCGAAGTGCTAGGGAATGCCTATGATAATCCTGCGACGAATTTGTGGGTTTATGGCTTTAGCCCCGGGATTCCCATGGACTTTATTAACTCCCTGATGCACACGCCATGGATGTTTTTCCGCAATACTGATGAACGCTATGGGGTAAAAGTGGTATCAGAAGAAGTGGGCTTTTTAGATTGGCAAATTACTGAGGAAATCTACAATTGGGAAACTTCTTTTCCTCGCTTAAAATCATTGGGGTTTGAAACCTTAGAACAACTGCGAGAGTTTGGGAAAGCGTTGCAAACTACCATGATCGAACGCGATTATGATCTCAATGCGGTCATTGAAGCCTATCATTCTTGCTTAGGAGAGAATACCGATCGCTGCGAGTTTCCTTTATTGATGCGTCTCAATCGCCCTGAAATGATGGAGTTTCTCCGTGAAATTGATATTCCCAAATTAAAGGAATTTGCTTTAAAGTTTATGGAAGATTGTTATGAAATCTGTAATGTTGCTCATTATGGAGGGACTTTAGGACAAGAAAAAACCGCCTTTAATCTCAACTTACGTCAGTTTCGGAAACAGCATCTTTGGTTAAGTGAGAATTTAATTCCCGGCAGCGATCGTTTTAATAAAGTCAGTAACCAAACTCATACTGTATTTTATGGCGTGCGAAGTAATCCCCATTTCCCAGAAGAACAAGTGGCGATGGTAACCCACATGGGAGGCGATCCCATTACCGTTACTTTAGGGGATTGGTTGCAGTTAGACTTAAATCATTGGAAAGTCGCAATTACCTCCCCAGGATTAGAAATTGATGATCTCGGCTGTTTTGAATTAAAAGACTCCCAAGGGGTTTTATTGCATCATCTTAGTCACACTTAAGTTAAGGAAATATCTTCAGTCCTTTCCTGATGAGATCATTGGTTTGGATACCAATCCTGATCTAATAATTGTTGTAAAGAATAAGGACAATGTTGAGGTAAATTAGTTATGGATAATCCTGTTTTTTGTGAAACAATTTTTAAAGCCGTTTGATAAATTGATTCTAATTCGTGATCTAATTTATTAGTTAAGCTAGTCGTTAAATGATTATTTAAATCGGCTCTAAATGTTGTAATTTCTCCTCGCCAATGACGAGAATTTCTATAATATTCATTTTGCCAGTATTGTAGAAATAATAAATGAATAATAATTTGTCTTAAAAGACTTCTTGCTTTATTTAGTTCTCTTTTTCCCAAACTTTCTAATTCCGCAATTAAATTGTCTAAATCTAAATTTTGCAAATTATTGTTTTTCAAGAGATAAATCGTTTCCTGTAACCAAAGATAATCGTCAGTTTCATAAAGTTTTTGAAGTTTATGTTTTGTATAATTAGACATCATACATCCTTTGTTGTTTGTCCTTTGTCCTTCGTTGTTTGTAGCCCAATAACCAATGACCAATGACCAATGACCAATGACTAATGACTAATAACAAATATTATTTAAACTGTTGGGCGTAAAATTGAGCGTAACGAGAATTAGTTGCAATAAGTTGTTGATGAGTTCCCACTTCAATTACTTGTCCCGCTTCTAAAACAAAAATCCGATCGGCCCCACGGACTGTAGCGAGACGATGAGCAATAATAAAGACAGTCCGATCTTTGAGGAGGCGATCTAAGGCTTCTTGAACTAGGGCTTCTGATTCCGAGTCTAGGGCGGAAGTTGCTTCATCTAAGATGAGAATTTTAGGATCGAGTAACACTGCTCGCGCGATCGCGATCCGTTGCCGTTGTCCCCCAGAAAGATTAACGCCACGTTCTCCCACATAGGTATAATACCCCTGCGATAACTGAGAAATAAACTGATGGATATTGGCAATTTTTGCTGCCTCTTGGATCGCTTCTAGACTTTTCTCGGGTTGTCCAAAGGCAATATTATCAGCAATGGTTCCAGAAAATAAGATGGTTTCTTGGGGAACAATCCCAATCTGGCGGCGTAAACTGTAGAGGGTGACTTCTCGAATATTCAAGCCATCAAGAAAGATATTTCCCTGTTGGGGATCATAGAAACGAGGGAGTAAATTGACTAAACTGGTTTTTCCCGCCCCGGATGTTCCCACTAACGCTAACATTTCTCCCGATTCAACCGTGAAATTAAGGTTTTTTAATACCCATTGCTCTGTTTCAGGATAAGCAAAAGAAACCTGATCATATTGGACTTTTCCTTGTAACGTTGGAAGCGCGATCGCGCCGTCTTTCTCTTGCTCTCGCGGCTGAATCCGCATTAATTCAAATACCCTTGCCACCGAGGCTTCCCCCTGCTTAAACTCATTGTAATTACTCGTGGTAATGGAAATGGGATCAATCAGCATCAAAACCCCAGCCCCATAACTGATAAACTCACTGGTAGTAAGGTTTCCTGCCGCAATTTGCCATCCTCCCAGTAAAAATAGTAATAAAACCGCTAAAGCCTCTAAAAACCCCACAATGGGAAACTGAATCGCTTTTAAACGTTCGGCGGCATATCTGGCTTTTCGATTTTGTTCTGCTTCCTCGCAAAATTTATTCAGCGTATAATCTTCGGCAGCAAAGGCTTTCACCAAACGGATTCCACTAAACACCTCAGTTAACGTTGAAGAAAGATCAGCGATATAGTTTTGGCTACGGCGGGAGAGCGTTTGCACTTTTTCTCCAAACCAACTAATAATAATTGCCATCAAAGGAGCAATTACAATTAAAGCAAGGGTTAACTGCCAATTGAGATAAATGACATAGATAAAAATGGCAATTAACTGTAAAACACTGGGAACAAATTGTTGGAAAACCTTATTCACCACTTCCCCAACGCGATCGATATCTTCAGTGAGACGATAAGATAAATCTCCCGTGCGACTCGCTTCAAAATAATCAATGCTGAGAGTTTGTAGATGGCGATAGACAGTTGTTCTCACCTGATACGCAATATTCAGGGCAGCTTTTGCCATCATTAAGTCTTGCCCATACTGTGCTATCTTTTGAACAAGGAAAATTAGAGCTGTGATACCAGCAAGTTGGGCGCTACGAGTAACATCCCCATCTCCGACAGCAGTAGAGATTAATCCGGCTAAATAAGCGAGCAACGGCCAAATGCTAACAAAAACAATCGTACAGCCAAGGGCTTGACTAATCGTAATGATTTCTGGACGAAGATAGGGGAATAGTTGCCAGTAGGAAGAACGTTGTTTCAAGGTTTAATTTCAAATTAAGCGACGACTATCAGGAAGTTTAACCTTAATTCGTTTTGGTTAATTTATATCATTTAGATCAATTGGCGCTACCTTCCAGATACTAAGCCCCCCTTATATAAGGGGGGTTGGGGGGATCATTTGTAGCAAGTATTGGAGGATTCCATATTAGATCAATTGGCGCTACATTCCAAATACTAAGCCCCCCTTTCCAAGGCTAGGGGGGATTTAGGGGGTAAAACTGATTTAGGATTGCTATATTAGAAAGTTTAACCTTAATTCGTTCAGCGTCATCCAACTCGCGATCGCGCTTTTATCCTCTCTTGCAACAACCGCCTTTTTATCATTATTTCAATGATAATTTTATCAGTATTTCTGGATTGATTCCGTTTAACAAATTTATTTTATAATATAATCTTAATAAAAATTGATTAGTCACTTAAAAACAACTCTGATAGAATATAAACAATAATTAGAGGCAGTTTTGAATTGCTTACTAATTCCTCAATTGTGACGAAAATATAAACAATCATTAAAATGGCAGAAGAAAAACAAAGTTGGGCAATCAAAGATGAAGCGGTTTATGAAGACTTAGTGCAGTTAATGAACTTAACTGATGAAGACATTAGCCTATTAAAAGAGCTTTACCCAGAAGCTGAAAAACGGGTTCGTGAGATGACCGACGATTTTTATACTAGGTTATTTGCCCACGAAATGACAAAAGAATACTTCGAGGGTAAAGACATGGAGTATTTACATAGAATGATTGGCAATTGGTTTTTAGATTTATTTCGAGGAAATTACAATCAAGAATATGTCAAACAGCGACTAAACATTGGTTATATTCACGTAAAAATTGGCTTACCCGTTCGTTATCCTTTAGCAATGATTGATATTATCAACTCTCATGGTGAAAAAATTGCTGAAACTGGCAGTAATCCTGAGAAAGCCAAAGAAGCCGTGCGAAAAGTTACCGCTTTAGATATCGCTATCTTTAACCAAGCCTATGAAGATAACCAACTGAGTCACCTTGTAGAATTAGTGGGAAATGAGCGTTTAGCCAGAAGGCTTTTACAGGGATTAGGCTAATAAAAAGGAAACAGAGAGCAAATTCATAAGGATAGATTCGTAGAAAAAGGATAAAATAATGGGAATTAACGTTGAAAAATTAAATCAAATTCTTCAAGAATTTGTCAGTACCACCAGTGACATTCAAGGAGCTGCCCTGGTTACTCCTGATGGACTTCCCCTTGCCACAACTCTCCCCGGACAAATGGATGAAGATAGGGTTTCAGCTATGTCAGCTTCTATGCTGTCATTAGGAGAACGAATTGGTAAAGAATTAGCCCGTGGGAATGTGGAAAGAATTTTTGTAGAAGGGGGAGACGGCTATGGCATCTTAACCAGTTGTACCGAAGAAGCCCTATTTTTAGTATTAGCAAGTCAGGAGGCAAAACAAGGCGTTTTAATGCTAGAAATTAAACGAACTTTACAAGAATTACGTTCAGCTTTTGGTTAAAATTATCTCCCCCACCGAATTATAAATTTGATCAAGCAACGTTAGTTAACGACTAAAAGGTACAATCATGGCACTCAGCGGTTTCCTTAAGGATTTTTCTCTCGGAGAAACATTTCAAATTCTTGAACAAGGAGAAAAAACAGGCTTACTTTCTATTCGGGAATTAAAGCCCACCAATATTTCCAAATCGGAAACTTCCCCCAACCAACAATATTATATTTGGTTTAAACAAGGACGTATCATCGCCGCCGCTAATCGGAAAGATAATAAAGGTTTACAGGCACTCCTAGCAAAACGGGGTTGGGTTAGTGAAGAAACCTTGAGAGAAGTTTATCAAAACAGCAACAGCGATCAACCTTTAGGCTTATTACTCAAATCTCAAGATTTATTAGATCACCATCAGCTTAAGCTCTTATTTGTTACCCAAGTCATGCAACAAGTTTGTAGTCTTTTTAAGCTGGATCGAGGGTTCTTTTTATTTGAACAGGGGCTTGAACCCTCCTTTGCAGAAAAAACCGGCTTGAGTAAACCAGCAACAGAATTAACCCTAATGGGGTTACGGATGCTCAAAAATTGGACTCCCCTAGCCGATAAACTTCCTGAAGCCAACTCTGGGTTAATTCCTTTAATTAATACCGAACCTTCCTATACTCTGAGTGCAGAAGAATGGGAAGTTTGGCGATATACAGACGGAAAAACCGCCCTCTCAACTATGGCGAAGAAGTTACAACTTCCTCTCGAAAAAGTGCAACAAATTGCCTTTCGTCTCATCGTCATTGGCATTGTAGAGGAACTCGCCATGGTAGAAATGTTGCCACCTGAAACCGAAGCCACTTCAGAAGAAGAGATCAAAGAACCGACAGCAGTCAGTCACTCTTTCTTAAATCAGTTAACAAGTTTTCTAGAGGATAAAGCCCAGAAATAGCGAAAAAAGTGAACTCTAGCAGTTTCACTCTTGCAATGGTTCTTTGTCCTTTGTTGTTACTCCCTTGTCCTTCGACAGGCTTGCATTGAGACTTCGGCGTGAGTTCAGTCGAACGCTAAGTCGAAATGCTCAGTAACACCTTTATAAACCAATGACTAAATAAGGAATCACCAATAATATCCACCGATTCCCTTTGTATCTCAGCAGTCTCAAAGTTGTGGCAGTCACTTTTAAAAGCCTTTACCAAAATTAATATAATTTGTGAAGTAAATCAGTATAAACACTATACACAAATCCTCCAAAATTGTTTTTAATAAAAGTAAGAGATTAGCAGGCAATCTGATAATCTTCTAAGTACAAATTCCTTAACAAATAAGCAGGTTGTTTAAATAAACAATGGTACAAGAAAGAACAAGCTGGGCGATTAAAGATGAAGCAGTTTATGATGATTTAGCCCAGCTAATGAACGTAACTGATGAGGATACAACTCTGTTAAAAGAGCTTTACTCAGAAGCAGAGAAACGCAAGCGTGAAATGACTGATGATTTTTATGATCGGTTATTTGCTCACGAAATGACAAAAGAATATTTCGAGGGTAAAGATATGGAACGTTTGCACCAAATGATTGGCGATTGGTTTCTTGATTTATTTCGAGGGAATTATGGCACAGAATATGTTAAGCATCGGCTAAACATTGGTCACATTCACGTTAAAATTGGCTTGCCTGTGCGCTATCCTCTGGCAATGATTGATATTATAAATTCCCATGGAGAAAGCATTGCTGAAACTAGCAGCAATGCCGATCGCGCTAAGGAAGCAGTCCGAAAAGTAACCGCTTTAGATATCGCTATCTTTAACCAAGCCTACGAAGATAACCAACTTAGTCATCTCGTCGAATTAGTCGGGAATGAACGTCTTGCCAGAAGATTATTGCAAGGTCTCGGCTAATCCTTTTCCAACCCTGATATCAACATAATTAGAGAAGCAATCAAATGGGAATCAACGTTGAAAAACTTAATCAAACCTTACAAGAATTTGTCAGTACCACCAGTGACATCCAAGGGGCTGCTTTAGTCACCCCTGATGGACTCCCTCTCGCGACAACTTTACCCGAAAAAATGGATGAAGAACGAGTCGCAGCCATGTCTGCCTCCATGCTGTCACTAGGAGAAAGAATTGGCAAAGAATTAGCTCGGGGTGATGTCGGAAGAATTTTTGTAGAAGGGCAAGAAGGGTATGGCATTTTAACCAGCTGTACCGAAGAGGCTCTATTTTTAGTCCTTGCTAGCCATCAAGCAAAACAAGGCGTTTTAATGTTAGAAATTAAGCGCATTTTAGAGGATTTGCGTTTAAGTTTATCCTAAATTCCAAAGGAGCTGACGAAATGGAATTAATGCGTTTAGTAATTACCGGTCCCGTTAGCGCAGGGAAATCAACTTTTATTCGCTCGGTAAGTGAAATTGATGTGGTAGATACCGATGCCATCGCTACAGATGAAACCAAAGACCTCAAAGCAAAAACAACTGTAGCCATGGATTTTGGCAAGCTCCGATTTAGCCCCGAATTTGCCATGCACCTTTATGGAACCCCCGGTCAAGAACGGTTCGACTTTATGTGGGACTTGTTAATTCGTAAAGCCCATGCCTACATCTTATTGGTGGCAGCGAATCAGCCGCAAGAATTTCGCTCTGCGCGACGGATTATGACATTTATGAATCAACGAGTGCAACTTCCCATGATGGTGGGAATCACTCATACTGATTGTGAGAACGCTTGGGGAACAGACAACATCGCGATCGCGCTTGGGTTTTCCTCCAGTAATCATCCTCCCTTACAAGTGGTTAATCCCCTCGATACGAGTTCGGTTGCCCAAACGTTGCTTACTCTTGTCCAAAAACTTTACACACCAGCTACAACTCATTCTAAATAAGGAGACGGAAGCCCATGACACTCAATGGTTATCTGCATGAATTTTCCTTAGGCGAAATTTTCCAACTGATTGAAGAGGGAAATAAAACTGGTTTACTCTGTATCCGCAGTTTATTCAGCGATCGCCGCCTGAATAGCTCCAAATATTATCTTTGGTTTCGACAAGGAAACATTATCGCCGCTAGCAATAGTAATGATCAAAAAGGGTTAATATTGCTCATTGAAAAGCGAGGTTGGCTCAAAAATTCAGTTTCCAGTAAACTGTCTCAATTTTGTAAGATAGACACTCCCATCGGAAAATGTCTCGAATCCCAAGGAGCTTTAAATCGAGATCAGCTAAAAATCTTGTTTATTACCCAAATCATGCAACAAGTCTGTTCTTTATTTAAGCTCAATCAAGCCTTCTTTGAATTTGAGCCTGATGTTAAGCCTTCTGTGGCAGAAATGACGGGTTTAAGTAAACGAGCAACCGACCTCACTCTCGTTGGCTTGCGGATGCTTAAAAATTGGGAACCCTTAGCAGAAAAACTCCCCAGCCCAGAATCAGGATTAATTAGTCTGATTAATAGCAAACCTTCTTATAAGTTAAACTCCCAAGAATGGCAAATGTGGGAATACACCAAAGGAACAACGAACCTCAAAACGATTGCTCGGGAATTACAACTCCCCTTAGAAAAAGTGCAGCAAATTGCCTTTCGTTTAATTATTATTGGCATTGCTGAGGAGCTTCCGATGGTGGAAATGGTACCTCCCCAACCTGAAGCAACCGAAGCAGAAAACAATCCATCATCAAGTTCGCCTCCCCCTGTAAGTCATTCTTTCTTAAATCAGTTGACAAGTTTTCTTCAAACCAAAACCAATCACTAAACCACAGGGGTTTAATATGGGAAGTAAGGGAAACCTTATCAACACCACAGTCGCGATCGCTGTTAAACCAACAATTTACGCCGTCCACGTTTGTGATAACAGGGATCAGGAGTCTTTATTTTGGGCGAGCAACCACCCCAGCAATGCCGCCAATTCCTAAAATAAAAATGGGATTAATCATGGCATTGAGCAAACAATCTAACGCATACAAAAGAATAACTATCCCTAGCCCTGCTGTCGAGGCAACCTGTGGTTTTTCCCAAATTCTTGCGGGTAACTTGAGCCAAAATAAACTAAAAACAGGTAAAACTAATGTCCCCATTAATCCCATTAAACCAAACAGACCATTTTGACCAAAAATAATAATCCATAAACTATCAGTGGTACTAATATCGACTAATTCCCCGCGCCAGTTTCTCTCATAAACGCGATTTCTCCCCCAGCCTCCCCAGCCAAAGATGATTCGTTGTCGCGCCTTTTCTGACAGAAGTTCCTCATTATCAAACCGAAATTCTAAAGACTCTATTCTTTCTTTAGGAATTCCAATATTTTCTAGAGTCGAAAATAACTGCGTCGCATAAAAAGGAGTCCCAAACACACTAAAGCTAGTATGAATAAGAATTAAACCACTTAGAATAAACGCTGGAAGCGCAGTTTGCATTTTCTGAGCGATCAATAAAATTCCTAAACCAATAATTAGCAAGCCATAAGCCCCAGTTGATCTCACCAGAATAAATGTGATCATTAGAATTGGCACCAGCCAGCTTAGGGGATAATTCCTCAGTTTTTTGACAGCGCCAGAATACCATAACCAAATTCCGATTAGGCTTGCTGCCATCATCCACATTCCTACCTCTAACCCATGTTGCATAAAAACGGTCGGTCGCCAGCCCCCGAGTCGTTGAGTTTGGGCAAAACTATGAGCATGATAGCCATAGACTATGTTGTGTAACTGCGGACTCATTCGGGATTCAAATAAACATAGGGGAATATAAATTAATCCTCCCATAAAAATTCCTGTACTTAACTCTCGTAAACCTTTAGCATTATTAAGATAAATACGACCAATAAAATAGGGCATTCCCCAAGCCTCGAAGCGATCTAGGGTTTGAGATACGCCATCATATAATCCTAGTCCATTCATAACAGAAGAAAAGAAAGGGGAAATGCAAAGCATGACTAGCGGAATATCAATCCAACTGAGTCGTAATTTTTTCAGACGTTCAAAATCATAAATCAAAACCGCGATAAAGATTGCATAAGAAGTCGCAGAAGTTTTCGTTAAGTCTGGAATCCCCTGAAAATTAAAACTTGCCACAGGTAGAAATAACCATGCCAGAATAAAGCCATAAATCACTGCTTGGTGAGGGGGAAATTGTTTGTATAAGTAAAAAATTACAAAGGGAATCCAGCCAAAGAGAGCGAGATTAACCAAGAAAGTCATAATTTTATTATATTTATTGGTTTTAGCTTTAAAGTTATACCCTTTCTAAGAATTTGCGCTAAACGCCAATCCATCGTTTACCCCTTACTAAGGGGTTTTGGTGGAATTAAAGAGGGTTGAAAATGGTATTAGCTTGCTATATGATTTTAGCAGAAGGAAACTAATGTTCCCAGTATGTAAAATTTTGAAAACCTCGTATTAGTGTAATATGAAAAGCTATAAAAAAGGGAAACAATCGTCTCAAATAAAGCGGTTACTTGCTTCGACAGTTATTCCAAAAAGTATTAGTTTTTTCTGTATTTTTAGTTTAGCTGCTTGTGCAGAAATTCCTCAACTCAATTCTTCTTCACCCGATAAATCTGAGTCTAGAGTTGCTATAACTGAAGAAATCAAGCTCAAAAAAATTGAGAGAAATTGGGAAACTGGAAACTGTCAAACTGAAAATAATCCTTGTTTTCAAATCCAGATTAGTTATCCTCAATTTGTAGAAGTAAATGCCAATCCTTTAGCCAAAATTAACGCAACAATTGAAAGAGAAATAACGAATTCGCTTCAAGGTTATCAGTTTCAAGAAAATCGTAATTCTGAAAATAAAAATTTAGATGAGATCGTGGAAGAGATATTTTTTTATTTCAATCAGGAAATTGAAGACAATAATTTAATTGCTAATTCTTGGAGAATTGAATTGGAAGGAAAACAAGAAAGCAAAACTAAAAACACGCTTACTATCTTGATCTCTAATTATT
>CAZTXK010000025.1:13251-16158 GCA_964617275.1 uncultured Dactylococcopsis sp.
GGAAAACAAGAAAGCAAAACTAAAAACACGCTTACTATCTTGATCTCTAATTATTCTTATTTGGGCGGCGCTCATCCTAATTCTTATCAAACTTATCTTAATTTTAATCGAAAAACAGGAGAGTTAATACAATTAGAAGACATCACTCTTGATCAAGAAGCTGTTTTAAACGTTGCGGAACAACAATTCCGAACCACTTATAATCTTTCTCCCGAGGATCCTTTAACTAAGGCTGGTTTATTTGAAAACGAATTGGTATTACCTAAAAATTTTGCGATTACAAATAAAGGATTAATTTTTTTATACAATCCTTACGAAATTGGCCCCTATGCTGCTGGTTATTATGAATTTACCATTCCTTGGGAATCTTTAGCGGGGTTGGTGAAGAGAAATTACCCCCCTGAATCCCCCTAAAACCCCTTGGAAAGGGGGACTTAAGAAGTGGGGGTGTAGCGTCCATTCTTAGAAATAACGAATCATTATTTTAATCCCGACTAAAATACTCGGGTTTAATTGACGCTAGGATCGCGCTGTGTTACTATCAAGCGAATTGAGATATCAAAGGAGATCAACTCATGGTTGTTGCAACTGAAACCACTAATGCGAAGCCCACTTATACCAAATTAGTGTCAAAGGAAGGAGGGACTGAGTACGACTTACTGCCCCTCCATGTTTGTGAAGAAACCTTTGCCCCCTTGGAAGTGGCTTATGACTATGACGCAATTCGGGAACAAGTCAGTCGTGAGAGCATTGCTGCCGGACCGAACTCGATCTGGCGCTATAAACCCTTTTTACCCGTGACCGGCGATGTCATTGATGTTGGTACGGGAATGACCCCTCTAATTAAATCCAATCGTCTCGCCCGTCGTTTAGGCTTGAAAGAGCTTTATATTAAAAATGACGCGGTGAATATGCCCACCCTGAGTTTTAAAGATCGCGTGGTTTCTGTCGCCCTCACTAAAGCCAGAGAGTTTGGATTTTCTACCGTTTCTTGCGCGAGTACGGGGAACCTTGCAAACTCCACCGCCGCGATCGCTGCTCACGCCGGTTTAGAGTGTTGTGTCTTTATTCCTGCCGACTTAGAAATTGGGAAAGTCTTAGGAACCTTAATTTATAGCCCTACCGTCATGGCAGTAAAAGGCAACTATGACCAAGTGAACCGCCTCTGTAGTGAAGTCGCCAACAATCATGGCTGGGGCTTTGTAAATATTAACCTCCGTCCCTACTATTCTGAAGGCTCGAAAACCCTTGGCTATGAAGTAGCCGAACAATTAGGCTGGAAACTCCCTGATCATGTCGTTGCCCCCCTCGCTTCGGGTTCACTTTACACCAAAATCCACAAAGGATTCAAAGAATTCGTTAAAACGGGCTTAGTCGAAGATAAAGACGTTCGTTTCAGTGGCGCACAAGCCGAAGGTTGTTCTCCCATTTCCCAAGCATTTAAAGAAGGGCGCGACTTTATTAAACCCGTTAAACCCAATACCATTGCCAAGTCCATCGCCATTGGAAACCCCGCCGACGGCGTTTATGCCCTTGATACTGCTCGTAAAACTCAAGGCAATATTGAAGATGTCACCGATGCGGAAGTTATTGAAGGGATTCAACTCCTCGCCGAAACCGAAGGTATCTTTACCGAAACCGCAGGGGGAACCACCATTGCTGTTCTGAAAAAACTGGTAGAAGCGGGCAAAATTGACCCTGAGGAAAGCACCGTCGCTTACATTACCGGTAACGGTTTGAAAACCCAAGAAGCGATACAGGGCTATATTGGTGAACCTCTCGCCATTGACCCCAATTTAGACAGTTTTGAACGAGCATGGCAACGGTCTCGTACTCTTGATCGCCTAGAATGGCAACAAGTGTTAGTATAATGTCTTGTCTAGGGTAGTTTGTGATGAGTTAACCCTCTTCTGAGTAGAAGAGAGCTTGGTTTTCCCAAAACAAATGACAAGTATCGAATAACGAGAGAAACATGAGCGTAAAGGTTTTAGTTCCCACCGTCTTACAAAAATATACCGACAATCAAGCTGTTTTAGAATGCAGTGGCAGTAATGTTAAGGAATTAGTAGAAACTCTTGAAAAAGAATATCCCGGCTTTAAGGGGCGTTTAAGAGATGAGGAGGGGCAACTCCGTCGTTTCTTAAATTTCTACGTCAATAGTGAGGACATTCGCTTTCTAGAGAACGAAAAAACCACCCTGCAAGATGGGGATGAGGTGAGTATCGTTCCCGCCGTTGCTGGTGGTTAAAGTCGGAAATAATCAAGAGATGAGCAAAAGGCGTTCTTTGGAACGTCTATTCCTCCTTATAATTGAAGTTGTTAAAATAGCATTCACTCAATCACTAAATAACGGGAAAGTTTATGTCAGAAGAAGAAAAGTCTAAACAACCCTCGGGTGACTCAGAGAATAACTCAAAAAATTCTGAGTCTAAACAAGCCTCTGCAGCTAAAAAGCAAGAAGGAACGTCGAAACAAACGGCGGCTAAGTCAAGCACTAGCCAGAAGGATTCTAGTTCCAAAAAAGAAGAAGAACCGCCAATTGAAGATAAACCGTTTCCTGAATTTATCCAACAGCACTATTTACCTGCTTTAGAGGAAGCTCTCAATCAAGAGGGAATTGACGACTTAGAATTAACGTTTAAACAAGATAAATTTCCTCTCGCTGATGTGGAAGAATGTTCCCAAGTGGTAGGCGAATGGGATCGGGGAAAACGTCGCTTTAATGTTTTCTTTTTAGAAGATGATATTAAGGGAGAAAAAGCCTTTTGCTATAGTGCTAGCGACGCTCCCCCGAGTACCATTGAGTCTTTTATGATTGATGAGCGCAAAGTCAATTTAGAGTTATTGGTGATGTACACGGTACAACGTCTCAATGGTCAAAAATGGTTATCTCGTAATTAACAGTGA
>CAZTXK010000026.1:0-16096 GCA_964617275.1 uncultured Dactylococcopsis sp.
TAATCGCGTGGGTTTAAGGGGGATTGGTCATTAGTCATTAGTCATTGGTCATTGGGTTACAAACAACAAAGGACAAAGGACAAACAACAAAGGACGAAGGACAAACAACGAAGGACAAAGGACAAATAACTAATTATCAAAATCTTCATCCGTTGCAGGAGTTTCCCCAGAAACCGTCACTAAGTCAATTTGCTGACGATAATAGTCCACACTTTTCACTTGGACTTTCACTCGTGAACCGAGACGATAGGCAATCCGATTTTTACGTCCTACCAAGCAAGCATGACGGGCGCGATATTCATACCAATCATCTTTTAGGGAACTGACATGAACTAAGCCTTCTACGAGTAAGTCTTCAATTTCCACAAAAAAGCCATAGGATTGAACCCCAGTAATTAACCCGGAAAAGACTTCTCCTGTCCGTTCTTTCATCTTCTCAGCTTTATTTAAGCCTTTGAGATCGTTTTCGGCATCTTCTACCATCTTGTCTCGTTCATTAACATGATGGATAAAGCTGGTCACGTCTTCTTCGTACTCTGTTGCCATGGCAGGAGGAAGCACTTTCCAGTTAATTTTGCCATGACTGCTATTGCTATGGAGATCAACGCCTTCTTTTTGGGTTCTGACACGGCGATCGCGCCCCTCATGAAACACAGATTTTAAAATTCTTTGCACCCATAAATCCGCATAACGTCTGCCGGGAGAAGTACAAGGACTATAGGGGGTATTGAGGGCTAACCCAAAATGTTCCCCGGGCTTAGTGCTATATTTCGCTAATTTCAGGGTTGATTTGAGGAAAAACATTAAAACGCGGGAAGCATCGGAATTGGCAATTTGCCGGCTAAAGTTTTGGTAGTCTTGAGGCTGCAATTCATCTTCATTTTCCAGTTCTAGGGTTAGCCCTAAGTTATTGCCCAATTTCATCAAATCTTCAATTTCGGTGTAATCAGAAATATGCTGGATCCGATAAATTCCAGGCACTCCCAGCGCCTGTAAATGCTGTCCTACCGCTTGCCCCGCCAAGATCATGACTTCGGTTAATAAAGAGCGTATGGGAAGAGAAGACGTAACCACAATTGTCCCTAAACGCCCTTCATCTTTAAATCCGCCTTGGGCTTCGGGTAATTCAATCTCAAAGCCGCCGCGTTGAACTCTTTGCGCTTTCAGAAGGGGGCTAAGGGTAAAGAAAAGTTGATTAAGCATTTGGCTTGCAGAAGTAGTTTTCTCACTCCCTAATAAGGATTGGGCTTCTTGATAACTTAACTGTTCATCAACCCGAATCACACTTTCTTGAATTTCAAAGCCCTCAATTTCTCCCAGTTGATTAAGGGTTAACATGATACTGATGGCAAGGCGATCTTCTTCTGGGATTAGAGAGGCGCATTTTTGCACTTCTGGGGGAAATAAGGGGATTTCTAAATCATTCAAAAAGACCGCTGTTCCCCGTTGTTTTGCCCCAGCATCTAAGGCGGAGTCGTTGGTAACATAATGAGCCACATCAGCGAGATGAATCCCTAAACGCCAGTTTCCCTCTTGGGTTTGATCTAAGGTGAGAGCATTTTCAATAAATGGGGCGGCTTCTTCCTTAGCTGAGGTTTCCTCTAGGGTAATGGTGAATAAATCCCGATAATCCACTCGCTGGTTTAGGGTGTTTTCATCAAGTGTCGGGGTTAAGGATTGAGCTTCTTGCAGCGCTGCTTGAGAAAACTGTCTCGGCAGATCATGTTTACAACAGACAATATCGGTATCAGCGGCTTCTTCGGCATCACTGCCTAAAATTTTAGTCACGCGACCAATGGGGGGATGATCCCCAAGGGGATAGCGCAAGACTTCCAGGTGTACTAGATGATCAACAGCACTTTTTAAGTCTTGTCCATCGGGGCTGAGATCGAGTTCAAATAAAAGCCGATCATCGAGGGGAACCGCTTGATAGTCCTTTTGGTCATTGTCTTCCACTTCTCGCACTTGGGCAAGAAGAGAGGGATTAGCGCGATCGAGAATGACTTGCACTTCTCCTTCAGGAGAGCGGCGGCGACTGCCATCTTTGATCACTTTAACGAGGACGCGATCGCCGTTCCAAGCACTCCCAAGATGAGATTCTCGCACATAAATATCATCCGTCCCTTCTTGATCTTGAATGGCAAAACAAAAGCCTTTACTGGAACACCGTAGTTTGGCTTCTACCATATCTTCTTGGGGAACGCGACGATATTTCCCTCTTTCTTTGACAATGACTCCTACTCGTTCAAGGGCATCAAGGGCAATTTGTAGTTTTTGCAAGCTTGATTCCTCTTGGAGGTTGAGCTTCTTTTCTAGAACTTTTGGGGCAACGAGTTTATTATCACTTAAATGAGAAAGGATTGTAGCGATTGAAAATTCCATCTGATATCAGTATTTCTTCAGTTTCACTTCATTCAACAAAAAACACAACTACTGCGAATGGATAGGGCGTGAGGACAATGTTATGAACGAATCATTTCTAATCCACCATAATAACTCCGAAAGCAAAGGAGAGTTTTTCTGATGTCTTTGGAGCGCATCAATTCCTATTGCTAGCAAGACCGTAGATGAGTTATTAAGGATTAAACTACAGTAGTAGGGTTATCTTGCTCTATTGTATCTCCTTTTGAGGATAAACCAATCACCAATAAATATTATGTTTGAGCAATTTCGCCGTCATTTTCCTCGGGGAAGTCTGATTAGTGAACTCGTGCAAATCGATCATGGAAAATATATTGTTCGGGCAAGTGTCCAGAATGAGGGGTTAACCCTTGCCACAGGATTAGCGGCTGCCGAAACCGTTGAGGAAGCTGAAGATCAGGCTCGCAATCGGGCTTTAGCGGTTTTAGAGATTTCGTTAACGCCCTCCCCAACAGAACATGCTTCCTCTAAGCGTGGGTCAAAATCGGTTCCCGCTTCTCCTGAAAAGTCTTCTCCAAATGCTCAATCCACCCATCAGTCGAATACGCCTCACTCCAATGCTTCGCCTCCTCCTGTTAGCTCTTCCCAAGAGCCTCCAGCTTCCCCCAAACCAAGTCCTGAACCTGTTCAGCAAATCGGCAACGCTTCTCAAGAGCAAGAAACGGCAACCCCCTCTAAAGAATCTCAATCTGCTGTCAATGGTTCTAATACGACTGAGGAAACCGTCACTGATAGTTCTGATATTATTGCTCGCACCAATGTAGAGTTACGGCGACTACGATGGACAAGTGAGCAGGGGAGAAAATTTTTACAAGAAACTTATGGGAAACGATCGCGCACCTTGCTCTCAGATTCCGAATTACGACAGTTCTTGGAATATTTAGAGCAACAACCGACTCCCCCAGAAGAATAACAAGGCGTTTTTCTCCCCCTCACCTGATTCACTAAGCGGGAGGATTGCTAGCAGAGGGGCGACGTTCAATGATACGGTCGATTAAACCATATTCCATAGACTCTTGAGGCGACATAAAGAAATCGCGTTCGGTGTCTTCTTCAATTCTTTCTAAGGGTTGACCGGTATGTTGAGCTAAGTAGTTGTTCAGTTGTTGCTTGAGATAGAGAATTTCTTGAGCCTGAATTTCAATGTCTGAGGCTTGACCTTGCGCTCCTCCGAGGGGTTGGTGAATCATAATCCGAGAATGAGGGAGGCTCAGGCGTTTCCCGGGTTCACCGGCACTAAGGAGAAAAGCCCCCATACTGGCAGCTAATCCTAAGCAAATGGTGGAAACATTGGGGGTGATTTGGTTCATGGTGTCAAAAATGCCCATACCGGCACTGACTGATCCCCCAGGAGAGTTAATGTAGAGGTAAATATCTTTCTCTGGCTCTTCTGCTTCTAAATAGAGCATTTGGGCGACAACAAGGTTGGCGATTTCGTCATCTACCTGTTGTCCTAGGAATACAATTCTCTCCCGTAAGAGGCGAGAGTAGATATCAAAGGCGCGATCGCCGCGACCGGAGGTTTCAATAACGGTTGGGATCATAAAATTTGAGTTGTTAATGCTGATCATTGTCGGTTTCTCTAATTTTAACGAAAGCGATGATGAGTAACATAGAAAATAAAGCGATTGCTAGGGAATCACTATGTTAGACTCTTTACTCAAACTACTCGGACGACAACCGAAAGATTATCAAGCCCATGTGGAAATCTATACTTGGCAAACTTGTCCCTTCTGTATTCGAGCAAAAATGCTTCTTGGTTGGAAAGGCGTTAAATATACCGAATATAAAATTGATGGGGATGACAGCGCGAGGAATCGCATGGCGGAACGCGCCAATGGCAAGCGCAGTCTCCCTCAGATTTTTATCAATAATCAACATATTGGGGGCTGCGATGAACTTTATGCCCTTGATAAAGGGAACAATTTAGATGCGTTGTTAATGCAGTCGGCGGATGCAGTGGGATAAGGAAATCTATGAAACCCATTGTCGCTGGATGAAGTACGCTCTACAATTGGCGACGGAAGCAGGAAAAGCAGGAGAAATTCCTGTGGGGGCGGTGATTATTGATGCTCAAGAAAGGATTATGGGGGAGGGGAATAATCGGAAAGAGCGCGATCGCGCCCCCACTGCCCACGCTGAAATCCTCGCCATTAATCAGGCTTCTCAAACTCTTGGCAATTGGCATTTACCTGATCTCACTCTTTATGTCACTCTAGAGCCTTGTCCCATGTGTAGTGGCGCAATTATCCAAGCGCGACTAAAAACTTTAGTTTATGGGGCAGATGACCCTAAAACAGGGGCAGTGCGAAGTGTCTTGAATCTTCCTGATAGTGCTGCCTCCAATCATCACTTACAGGTCATCGGGGGGATTTTAGATCAGACTTGTCGTAAGCAATTAAAACAATGGTTCGCTCAAAAACGGCGAAAGTGATGCTATTTTAAGGGAGGAAAATCTTTCCCCTCATGGCAGCTATGAAACTAATTGACTCGAAAGGACGACTCTTTAACACCATTAGCATTATCGATCTCGGCGCAGCCCTAGTGATTCTCATGGTGATTATTGGCATTTTTATCTTTCCAGGAACATCGGGTTCTGTTGCCCAAGTGACAGGGGCAAAAACCATTGAAATGGATGTTTTAGTCCAAGGGTTGAGAATGAATCACCCTGAAACCTTGGAAGAAGAATTGAAGCAAGAACAGACCACGCAGTTAATTATTCGTAATCAACCCCATGGTCAAGTCGATGTCAAATCTTTTGAACGTCTCCCTAAAACGGTTACAGTTCCCCAACCTGATGGTTCTGTCACTGCCGAACCTGACCCGCGTCCAGAAGAACAGTATAAAACGGACTGGCTAATAACCTTGGGGGGTGAGGCAAAAATTACCGATGATGGGGTCGTTTTAGGCAGCAATAAACTTAAAATTGGCACAACTGTTGAACTAGAGGGATTCAGTTACAACTTCCGAGGCAGTGTTATTGATATTCGCACTCCCGAGTAATTTCAAGAAACGCCGAATTAAGCCAATGGTTACTCCCGGCAGTTCTAGTTGTGGGGTTAAACCGACATCTTCTAGAATCTCTAAGTGTTGGATAGCAGAAGGATTGAGATTGGCGAGACGTTGTCCTAATTCTGGGGAGGTGAATTGTGTTTTTCGTCCCCAAATCATTGCTGTGGGAATGGTTAATTGTGGGATGTAAAGAGATAAGTCAAATGATAAATCCCCCCGAACAAAGGATAAGGCGGCATATTCTGCGTTTTCTTGTTGCGCTGATTCGAGATAGGCTTCAATAATTTCAGGATAAATGCGGTTAGGCTGGGCAAACTGGCGGTTTTCTAAGAAATTGCGAATCCCCTCGCTAGTAGCTATAGCGCCACGATATAAAACGTTATCAAGAAAAGGCAAACTAACGAGTCTCGCAATAAAAGTTCCGCTGTAGTCTTCTCCAAAATCGGATAATCCTGCAGGAGTGGTTAAAATTAAAGACTTAAATAACTCGGGATGCGCGATCGCGACACGAATGGTAAACGCCGCCGTCAGAGAAGACGCAACTACCGTTACCGGTTCGGAAACAGTTGCCTCCAAAAATTCTCGGATTATGGTAAGGTAATCTTCAATCTGGTAATTTCGCTCTGGATGTTCGGAACGTCCCCAGCCAATCAAGTCAGGGGCAATCACTCGATAATCACTGGCAAAGGCGGGATAAACTTTTGACCATTCGTAAGCGGATGACCCACCCCCAAAACCATGTAAAAATACTAAGGTAGGTTTACTGTCATTAGTGCCTTCATCTTTCCAAGGATGTTCACTAGGGCGATAATAAACCATTCGCCCCAGAGAAGTTACAATCGAGTCTCGTTTTACTCCAATGGGTTCAAGCATGGTGCAATTTGTTCATCAACTACACTTCCAGACTAAAGGATTTTTGAGGATGCTGTTGGGTTACTCCAGCAAATCCTCTCGACGCGGTAAAAGGAAATCTAATTCTCTCCGTACTCAACGCCACTCTCGGAATACTTCTTTGCTTTCTTCTTGGTGGCTATGGGGAGGAGTGACTGTAGGAGTCATGCTAATCTGGAATTGGCAATTACTGCTAGCGACTCTCGCCGCAAGTGGGGCTTTACTTTTCTTATCGCAATTTCCCCTTGATCGCTGGTCGGTTTATTGGCAAAAATGGCAACAACAAATTAATCTTCCCCAGCGTCGTTTATTCATTGCTGTCATCGGGAGTAGCCTCGCTGGCGGTGGGACTTATTGGGGGTTTAATATTTGGGAAGCATTAGAGAATCCTTGGTTAGCTAGTGGCGCGATCGCGCAAGGAATCATCCTCACCCTTTTATTAGCGTCTCAGATGTCTAAACTTTTTACCTCCTCTCCTTCTCAACCCCCTTTTTCGCAACTTTTAGGAGACTTAACTGCCGAAAATCCCTTAAAACGGTTAATGGCAATTCGAGAATTAACCCAACTTGCCATTCGAGGGAAATTAAAACCAGACCAGTTAAAGCAAGTTAATGAATACTTTAGCTTATTATTTAGTGTCGAAACGAAAGCAATTGTGCGTCAGGGATTACTAGAAAGTATGCAAACCCTACAGTTAAATCAATGCTGGCAAAATTGGGAAAACCAATCTCGCCAACCCTTAAAAAACTTAAAAAAGTCAAATAAAATCTCCGCTAAATTTGAAGTTAATTAACACTTTTATTGTTATTCGTTATTCGTTATTTGTTATTTGTTATTGGCTATCCAATATGAAATCTAAAAAAGTTCGCTAAACACCGATTCCTTAAGCCCCCTTATCTAAGGGGGTTGGGGGATCATTTGTAGGAAGTATTAGAGTATTCCAATTGTCCAAAACGCGAAAACTAAGGACGACGAAAGAAAAAATATCGTTTTCTTAATTCTCTTAAAAATGGGTGGTTATGATAATAATAGGTTTCCCATTGTTGTACGAGGCTTTTGATCAAATCCATAACTGAAGGAGAAGGAAAAGCCACATTATCTAGTTGTTTAATTTTTATTTTTTTAAACATAGCTAAAGCAATAACGCTAATTAACGCTTGGGAATAGTTACCAAAACAATGCCCTCCTAGAATATTGCCATTACTCTTAACAATGAGCTTTAAAATACCTGTACTGTCTCCTTGACTAATACTGCATAAATTGTTATTGAAATATGCTTTCAACCCCACTACTTTTTTACCATAACGGCGTTTTGCCTGTGCTTCAGTCATTCCCACTCTTCCAATTTGAGGAATTGTATTAATGAGAGAGGGAATAAATTGATAATTGACTTTAAGCCGTGGAAAAAATAAGGCATTACTCAAAGCAATCTCAGCTTCACATTGAGCAATATTAAAACACGAATATCCCCCGACTAACGTACCACAAGCATAAATTTTTGGATTCGCCGTTTGTAATTTATGATTTAGAAATAATCCTGTCTCATCATAGTTAACTCTCACTCCCTCTAAATTGAGTTCTTCTACATTAGGGTAAGTTTTTGGGAATAAAATTATCTCATCAGTTTTAATGGTATTTTTTCCAAGTTGTAATTGTTTCTGAGTTTCTAATTTTTGGATTTCTAATAGAGGACTTTTTCTTAATACGTTGATGCCATCAGCTTCTAATTGGTTTTGCATCCATTGACTGATTTCTCTGTCTTCTGTGGGGAAAACCCGAGCATTCTTAATGGATAAAGTAATTTTTTTATTCAGTCTTGCTAAGGTTTGCGCTAAACTGATAGCTTCTGGCGTTTCACCGATAATTGTCAAATTTTCTGGTAAAGTTTCTAGGCTTTCTTCTACTCTTAAATCTGCTAATGTCAGATAACCAACGGTTGACAAATTGGGAATATCAGGAAGAATAGCAATCCTTTCTGTAGCAAGTAAATAAGCTGGTGCTTGTAGTTTTTCCTGATTGACAACTAAAGCCTGTTTTGGGAGGCGACAAAATTCTCCTTTTCCTTCAATCACATCAACCCCTTTGGCAGCTAACTTCACTAAAGTTGCTTCTTCTTGTGCCACCGCTGTTACTTCTTGCGCCCATGCTTGATAGGTGGTTGTGGGCGGGGTAAAAGCCTGAATGTTTCCCCATTGCTTTCCAATTTGAGTTAATTGGGTAAGGCTAAAGGAATAAAGCCAGTCTGCTTCAGAAGAACTCGAAATCTCTTGTGTAACAAGGGCAACCCGTGCCTCCCATGAAACAGCCCTTAAAGCCGCATATCTACCCACAGCCGTATTACCAATAATAATGAGATCATAAATCATTCAACAATCGCTCAAAAAAAATGAATCCCCCACCAATTATGGCAGGGGATTTTTGGTTCAGCCTTGTTTTATGCTGTCAACGCCATTAGCCAAATAGGGATGACGTTGAGGCAATGAGGAAGGCGGCGTAAGTCAGGATATAACCAACAGTGAAGTGAGCTAATCCGACTAAACGCGCTTGCACAATGGAGAGAGCAACGGGCTTGTCTTTCCAACGAACTAAGTTCGCCAGAGGAGTGCGCTCGTGCGCCCAGACAATGGTTTCAATCAGCTCTTGCCAGTAACCGCGCCAAGAGATGAGGAACATGAACCCAGTTGCCCAGACAAGGTGTCCAAAGAGGAACATCCAAGCCCAGACGGAGAGGTTGTTCATGCCAAAGGTGTTGTAACCATTGATTAACTGAGCGGAGTTGAGCCAGAGATAATCCCGTAGCCAACCCATGAGGTAAGTGGAAGATTCGTTGAACTGAGCAACATTACCTTGCCAGACACCGAGGTGTTTCCAGTGCCAGTAGAAGGTAATCCAGCCCAAGGTGTTCAACATCCAGAACACAGCGAGGTAGAACGCATCCCATGCGGAGATGTCGCAAGTACCACCGCGCCCAGGACCATCACAGGGGAAGCTATAGCCGAAGTCTTTTTTGTCCGGCATAAGCTTGGAACCCCGTGCATCTAATGCACCTTTAACGAGAATTAAAGTGGTGGTGTGTAATCCGAGCGCGATCGCGTGGTGAACTAAGAAGTCCCCAGGACCAATGGTCAGGAACAAGGAGTTATCGCCACTGTTAATGGCTTGCATCCAGCCGTCTAACCAGACATTGCCGTAGTTGGGCCAGGCAGTGGTGGCAAGGCTATCAGCGTTGGACAGTAGCACGTCCATGCCGTAGAGCATTTTACCGTGAGAAGCCTGAACAAACTGGGCAAAGACTGGCTCAATGAGAATTTGTTTCTCAGGAGTGCCAAAGGCAACCACAACGTCGTTATGAACATAGAGTCCTAAGGTGTGGAAGCCTAAGAAGAGGGATACCCAACTTAAGTGGGAAATGATCGCTTCTTTATGTTGGAGAACGCGATCGAGAACGTTTCCTTTATTTTGTTCGGGATCGTAATCACGAATCAGGAAAATCGCGCCGTGAGCAAATGCACCCACCATAATGAAACCAGCAATGTACTGGTGGTGAGTATAAAGTGCCGCTTGGGTGGTGTAATCCCGTGCAATGAATGCGTAGGGCGGCAACGAATACATATGCTGCGCGACTAGAGAGGTAACGGTTCCTAACGCAGCCAGTGCTAACGCTAACTGGAAGTGTAAGGAGTTGTTGAGGGTGTCATACAGCCCTTGGTGAGGCAGATTAAATTGGCCCTCAACTCGACCGCCGCCGATCCCTTTCTTGGAATCGAGCATTTCGCGGATGCTGTGACCGATACCGAAGTTGGTGCGGTACATATGACCCGCAATAATGAAGATTACTGCGATCGCGAGGTGGTGGTGAGCCATATCCGTCAACCAAAGAGATTCGGTTTGGGGATGGAAACCACCAAGGAAGGTCAATATCGCAGAACCAGCACCTTCAGAAGTTCCAAAGATATGGTTAGCGGTATCAGGGTCTTGGGCATACACTCCCCAGTTACCAGTAAAGAAAGGTCCTAACCCTGCTGGGTGAGGCTTCACTGAGAGGAAGTTATCCCAACCAACGTGCTGTCCGCGGGACTCTGGAATAGCTACGTGAACTAAGTGACCAGCCCAAGCCAAGGAACTAACACCGAATAAACCAGCTAAGTGGTGGTTTAAGCGAGATTCAGCGTTTTTGAACCAAGAGAGGCTCGGACGGAACTTCGGTTGTAAGTGTAGCCATCCTGCAAATAAGAATACCGCCGACAGCAATAACAAGAAGACGGCTCCTTGATATAACTCGCTGTTGCTGGTCATACCAATGGTGTAGAACCAGTGGTAAACACCAGAATAAGCGATGTTAACAGGGTTGGAAGCACCTGCTTGGGTAAACGCATCGACAGCCGGTTCACCGAATTGGGGATCCCAAATCGCGTGAGCAATCGGACGAACATTTAAAGGGTCTTTAATCCACTGTTCAAAATTACCTTGCCAAGCAACGTGGAAGAGAGTGCCAGAAGTCCACAGAAAGATAATGGCAATGTGTCCAAAGTGAGAGGCAAAAATCTTTTGGTAAAGATTTTCCTCGGTCATGCCATCATGGCTTTCAAAGTCGTGGGCGGTAGCAATCCCATACCAAATCCGACGAGTAGTTGGATCTTGGGCAAGGTCTTGGCTAAATTTTGGAAATTTGGTTGCCATAGCCTTTCAGGAAATCCTCGTTTGCAAATAATGAGCAAATAAGTTCAATTTAATGAAACTCATTGTTTAGTTTGGTTTCGAGAGAGCTAACCCCTAGAAGGTTTAGGGATTAGCGGAAGCGGCTCACTGACCAGTGTTACCGCTTTTTATCGTTACCGTCAACCGACGGCGATTATTCGCGCTAAGAAGAATGCCCAGGTGGTAACAATTCCTCCTAGCAAGTAGTGGGCAACACCCACCGCACGTCCTTGCACAATGCTGAGAGCGCGAGGTTGGATTGCAGGAGCCACTTTTAGCTTATTGTGCGCCCAAACAATGGACTCAATTAATTCCTGCCAGTAGCCGCGACCACTGAACAAGAACATCAAGCTAAAGGCCCAGACAAAGTGCGCTCCTAAGAATAGCAAGCCATAAGCTGACAGTGCTGAACCATAGGAGTTAATCACATTGGCTGACTGTCCCCATAGGAAGTCACGGAGCCAACCATTGATGGTAATCGCACTGGTGGCAAAATTCCCCGAGGTAATGTGAGAGACGGTTCCATCGGGTAAAACCGTTCCCCAAACATCTGACTGCATCTTCCAACTGAAGTGGAAAATCACAATCGAGAGGGCGTTATACATCCAGAATAAGCCGAGGAATACGTGGTCCCAGCCAGAGACTTGGCAAGTACCGCCACGTCCAGGTCCATCACAGGGGAAGCGGAACCCGAGTTCAGATTTATCAGGAATGAGACGGGAGTTGCGAGAGTATAATACCCCTTTCAGGAGAATCAGCACGGTGACGTGAATGGTGAAAGCATGAATATGATGCACCATAAAGTCAGCAGTACCTAATTCAATGGGCATCATGGCAACTTTGCCACCCACAGCCATCACTTCGCCGCCAAAAGCATAACTTGCCGGTTCAATGGCATTAGGAGCAGTTCCTCCCGGAGCAATGGTATGCAAGTTTTGAATCCACTGGGCAAAAATGGGCTGTAACTGGATCGCATTATCGGAGAACATATCCTGCGGACGACCAAACGCACGCATAGTGTCGTTATGGACATATAATCCGAAGCTGTGGAAGCCTAAGAAAATGCAAACCCAGTTGAGGTGAGAAATGAGCGCGTCCCGTTGACGGATAACGCGGTCAAGGAGATTATTGACATTTTTCGCGGGGTCATAATCTCTCACCATAAAGATCGCCGCGTGCGCCCCTGCTCCTACGACAAGGAAGCCACCAATCCACATATGGTGGGTAAACAGGGATAATTGCGTCGCGTAATCCGTAGCCATGTAGGGATACGGTGGCATCGCATACATATGCTGGGCAACAATAATGGTTACCGAACCCAACATTGCCAAGTTAATGGCGAGTTGTGCGTGCCAAGACGTAGTCAGGATTTCATAAAGCCCTTTATGTCCTTCACCAGTTAAAGGTCCTTTATGGGCATCTAAAATTTCTTTTAGGCTGTGACCAATGCGCCAGTTGGTGCGGTACATATGACCGGCAACAATGAACAGCACGGCTAGAGCTAAGTGGTGGTGTGCTGTATCAGATAACCATAACCCACCCGTTTCTGGGTTCAATCCACCTTTGAAGGTTAAGAAGTCGGCATAAGCTCCCCAGTTGAGGGTAAAGAAGGGTTTTAATCCTTGCTCAAAACTGGGGTATAACTCTGCCATTAAGCTCTTATCCAAGATGAATTGATGGGGCAAAGGAATATCCTTGGCAGGGACTCCCGAGTTCAGGAGCTTATTCACGGGTAAGGCAACGTGAATTTGGTGACCTGCCCAAGATAAGCAGCCTAACCCTAACAAGCCGGCGAGGTGGTGATTCAGCATCGACTCCACATTCTGGAACCATTCCAGCTTGGGAGCGCGTTTGTGATAGTGGAACCACCCAGCAAATAGCATCAGCGCTGCCATAACTAATGCACCGATCGCGGTGCAGTAGAGCTGATAACTATTGGTAAATCCTGACGCTCGCCAGAGGTAGAAGAACCCAGAAGTAATCTGAATTCCCTGGAAACCACCGCCAACATCGGCGTTTAGAATCTCTTGACCAACAATGGGCCAGACAACTTGTGCGCTCGGTTTGATGTTGGTGGGGTCGCCTAACCAAGCTTCATAGTTGGAAAAGCGAGCGCCGTGAAAATACATTCCACTCAGCCAGATAAAAATAATTGCTAAGTGACCAAAGTGCGCACTGAAAATTTTGCGCGAAATATCTTCTAAATTGCCTTGACTATCAAAGTCGTGGACATCTGCGTGTAAATTCCAAATCCAAGTTGTGGTTTTTGGTCCTTTCGACAAGGTGCGGTCAAAGTGACCCGGTTTTCCCCACTTCTCGAAAGAAGTTTCCACCGGATCCTTATCCACCGCTACCTTGACTTTTTCCTCATTTTCCGGAGGACTAATTGTCATAGGGGCTCTCCTCTCTAGACAGTTTTAACTGTTATTCCCAATTATGGAATAAACGGTTAAAGAACAATCATTTACTAAATCTATGATCACTATTGTTGTCGTTTGATACAACAATTGATTCCTTTTTGGGGTTCACTGCTGTACCTTACTTGTTAATAATAGAGGGTAGTTTGCCTAACTGTTGAGGGGGCTTAACAATACTTAAAGTATTTTCAAAAGTTTTTGAGATCGCGCTTACAAGTAGTTTTGGCTCCTTGCTCCGTCAAGGATTTGGCGTAATTTGTTACAAACTGCAATAATTGTTTGATACTTTAGTAATAAAATTAGAGTAAGTTTAATTGTTCTTTACTTTTAAGTGATTCGGTTTCCTCGTCGCCATTTAATAGTTTGTTCGCTGCGTCTAACATTTCTTCAGAAATGTCTTGTAAGTCGTCACGATTGCTGATGTAAGTTTTTAGGGCTGTAATGGGATCAAGAGTCACTTGTTCTCCCAACTCAGGAACGCGAGGACGCGCCAACTGGCTGACCAATTCTGGGTTAATGCTATAACTATGAGCAAAACTGAGGGCTTTTTGCAGGGCGCGATTATTAATTTGGTCTAATTGCTCTGATCGCAGTTTATATTTGAGACGAACCACTGCATCAGGGATTTGCTTTTGCGCGATCGCGCGTTCAATCGCCCCCTGAGGATCATCCTTCTCTGAAACATCCACATCAATGGTTAAAAAGGGACGCACGGGTAACGGACAAAACTCCCATTGCGTATTCCCCTTCTCTACATCAATTAAAACATACCCCTTGTCCTCTTTCTCCTCGCTAAAATCTACCCGTTCAATGCTACCGGGATAGACGACAGGGGGAGTTCCTTTTGGGTTCAAATTTTGATGACAATGGACATGACCTAAAGCGACATAGTCAAATTCTGATCGGATTAGAAAGGAGACTGGAATCGTAAAGCCTTTTCCCACCGCTAAAAATTGTTCGGCACCTAACTTAGCGCGATCGGCCATTAAATGCCCCAATAAAATGGTGGGTATATTGGGATCAAGGCGACGAATTTCTGCTTCCAAGATCGGCTGTAGCTTCTGTAATAATAAATTATTGACCTCAGCCGAACTTAATCCCTCTGTTTCGGGGCGAGTTAACAGTGCAGAATTAGTTAACCAAGGAAGGGTGATGACTTGCACCTCCCCCTTCCCAGTGGTAATGCGATGAGTGGTAATTTGATCCCCAACCATAAATCCCGGAACAGCGAGAGTGCGATAAATCGATAAACTTGCACCCCCTCTTCCTTGGGAATGTTGATCATGATTTCCTACCAGTAAAATGGTCGGGATTTGTTCCTCTCCTAATCGACGAAATTCAGACGCAAAAGCCTGTTGAATATAGGGAGGAGGAGTGGCATCAGGAAACGCGTCACCTCCGAAGAGAACTAAATCTACCGGTTCACTAAGAGCGCGATCGATACAAGTCCGCAGAGACTTAACAAAATCTTCTAATCTTGTATTTAAGCCCGTTTCAGGATTAGTCCGACCATGAGATAAGCCACTCCCGAGATGAATATCTGAGACGTGAAGAACTTTAATCATAATGAACTCGAATCAAAACTTTGCGCTTCCCCTGAAGTCTTTGGGAGATGCAAGCCACACTCCTGTTTAACACCCTGAAAGCGAGTATCTCGTTCATGTTCATCTTGTAGAGCAATTGGGCGACTGGAATGCCAATCCCCGACTGTCATATAGCCTTGATCAAATAAGGGATGATAAGGAAGATCATGTTCAGTTAAGTAGCGATGAACATCTCGGGAATGCCAATCTAACACAGGTAAAATTTTATAAATACCAGATTGTTCCCCAATGCGAGGCAAATTTTGACGATGTGTGGTTTGATCTCGCCGTAACCCTGCTAGCCAAGCAGTTGCGCCTAATTCTTTTAGCGCCCGTTCCATCGGTTCAACTTTGCGAATTTGATCATAAAGGTTTAGAGACTCTACGTCTTTTTTCTCCCAAAGTTTCCCATAAAGCGCTTCCATTCTAGCTGGAGACATGGGAGACTGATAAACCTTGAGATTTAGATTTAGTCTTTCTGTTAATTGGGCGGCAAAGCGGTAGGTTTCAGGATGTAGATACCCTGTATCCACCCAAATTACAGGAATATTGGGAACAATACTGGTTACGAGATGTAACATCAAGGCTGATTGAATCCCAAAGCTGGTACTCATAACTAAGCCCTGACCAAAAGTTTCATCAGCCCATTTAATTAAATGTTTAGCTGTTGCATCACCTAATTCAGCATTCAGTTGGTCTAAATCTAACTTTGGCGGTTCTAGGGTTGCAATACTCATGGAGTTTAATTCTTGATTGTTGCTAGTCGGCTGGTCGAGATGAGATGAATTGGAAGAAATCTGATTCATGAAAAATAAGATCGAGTTCTAAGCAACTTAATCCACCCATTCAGCTTATCACCTTCTCTGAACATTTTAGCTAACTAATCCCTCATAATCCGATCGGGAAACAGGGTTTTGAAGTCATCCTACATCTTTTGTCTTTAGCCGATAGAAAATACCAAACTAGGCTTATAGCAAGCCTAAACCAGTTGTAACCCCAGCTTTAATAAGGGGAGAGGCTCTTCGGCTCGGCTTTAGCCTACAGAAGCTAGGCTACTTTTTGCAAATGAGATAT